>JAYSQK010000031.1:0-5192 GCA_043721555.1 Frankiales bacterium | reverse complement strand
CCCCAGCCGTTGGTCCGGCGGCCACCGAGCAGCAGCACCGCAGCGCCGACCGCGGGCAGCACCAGCAGCAGCCAGACGATCGACAGGCTGCCGGTGGCGCCGACGTAGCGGCCTGGCTCGGCGGCGAGCAGCGCGGTCATGCCGTCGCTCGTCGGGGGGTGCGGGGCACGCGTCGTCCTCGTCTCGTGCGGCGGAGCGGACCCGGAGCAGTGGGCCGCGTAGGGATAGGTCTAGTACTTGAGCAGGTTGGCGTCGTCGACCGACGCCGACCGCCGGGTGCGGAAGATGCTCATGATGATCGCAAGGCCGACCACGACCTCTGCAGCGGCCACCACCATCACGAAGAACGCCATGATCTGGCCGTCCAGTGTGCCCTTCTGGCGGCTGAAGGTGACCAGCGTCAGGTTGACGGAGTTGAGCATCAACTCCACGCACATGAAGACCAGGATGGCGTTGCGGCGCAGCAGCACACCGAGCGCGCCGATCGTGAACAGCAGGGCGGCCAGGAACAGATACGCGCTCGGGTTCACGACCGCACCGTCCCCTGCGCCTCGTCCTGTCCGCGCAGCGTCGGCGCCAGACTGTCCGGCGCCACGGTGCCGTCTGGCAGGAGCGCGCCGCTGGCGATCGAGTCGTGCGTGGCGAAGACCCCCGGTCCCGGGAGGGGGAAAGGATGGTCGCTGGCGAACCGGGCCCGGGAGAGCTGCTTCTGGGTGGACCGCGGGACGATCCGCTCCTTGTGGGCGAGCACCATGGCGCCGAGCGCCGCGGTGATCAGCAGCGCGCTGGTGGTCTCGAAGGCGAAGACGTACCTGGTGAACAGCAGGCGGGCGATGCCCACGACGTTGCCCTCGGCGTTGGCCTGGGCGAGCCCAACGCCACGGCCGGAGACGGCACCGCCGATCGCGCCGATGAGCAACCCGGCGAAGCCCAGCCCGACGACGAAGGCGGCCACCCGCTGGCCCCGGAGCGTCTCGACGAGCGAGTCGCTCGAGTCGACGCCGACGAGCATCAGCACGAACAGGAACAGCATCAGGATCGCGCCGGTGTAGACGATGACCTGCACAGCGGCCAGGAACGGCGCGTCCTGCAGGGCGTAGAGACCGGCGAAGGACAGCATCACCCCGGCCAGAAACAGCGCTGCGTGGACGGCGTTCTTGGCGAAGACCATGGCGGTCGCGGCGATGACGGCAAGCGGCGCGAGCACCCAGAAGCCGATGACCTCACCGGTGTCGGACGCCGCGAGCAGCGTGGCGGTCACGCCCTCACCCCTTGCCGACGTAGTAGTCGGTGTCGGTGGTGCCCAGGCGCATCGGGTGCGGCGGCTGCTCCATGCCCGGGAGCAGGTCGGAGAGCAGTTGGTCCTTGGTGAAGATCAGGCTCTGCCGGCTGTCGTCGGCGAGCTCGTACTCGTTGGTCATGGTGAGCGACCGGGTGGGGCAGGCCTCGATGCACAGGCCGCAGAAGATGCACCGCAGATAGTTGATCTGGTAGACGGCGGCGTAGCGCTCACCCGGTGAGAACCGCCGCTCGTCGGTGTTGTCGGCGCCCTCGACATAGATCGCGTCGGCCGGGCAGGCCCAGGCGCACAACTCGCAACCGATGCACTTCTCGAGCCCGTCGGGGTGCCGGTTGAGCACATGCCGCCCGTGGTAGCGCGGCGGTACGGGGCGGACGTGCTCGGGGTATTCCTCGGTCGTGACCTTTTTGAACATGGTCGCGAAGGTGACCCCGAAGCCCTTCACGGGGTCGAACAGGCTAGCCACGGAACACCTCGTCCTGCGTCGTCGGCGCGGTGGCGGGGGCCGCCGCGATGCTCGTCGTCTGCAGCGAGCGCGGGGTCGGCGGGACCACCAGGTCCAGTGGCGGCAACGGGAACCCACCGTCGGCGATCGAGGCCAGCCCACTCTCGGCTTCGAGGTGTTCGTCGGTCTCCGGCTCGGACTGCGGGATCGCGAAGAAGATCGCGAACAGCACGACCACCGCGATGCCGATGTAGGTCAGCCGGGTCTGTGTCGAGGACACCTCGGTCGTCAGCGTGCGGATGGCGGCGACCAGCAGGATCCAGATCAGGCTGACCGGGATGAGGATCTTCCAGCCGAGCTTCATGAACTGGTCGTAGCGCATCCGCGGCAGGGTGCCGCGCAGCCAGATGAAGAAGAAGATGAACAGCACGACCTTGGCCAGGAACCAGAACAGTGGGAAGAACCCGGTGCTCAGGAACTCGATCCGGGAGAACGGGAACGGCGCCCGCCAGCCGCCGAGGAACATCGTCACGCACAGGGCCGAGACGGTGACCATGTTGATGTATTCGGCCAGGAAGAACATCGCGAACTTCAGCGAGCTGTACTCGGTGTGGAAGCCGCCGACCAGCTCGCTCTCGGCCTCGGGCAGGTCGAACGGCGCCCGGTTGGTCTCGCCGACCATCGCGATGACGTAGATGGCGAACGACACCGGCAACGTGATGAGGAACCACCGCGACTGCTGGGCGGCGACGATCTCGCTGGTCGACAGCGACCCGGCGTACAGGAAGACGGCGACGAACGACAGGCCCATCGCGACTTCGTAGGAGATGACCTGCGCGGCGCTGCGGAGCCCACCGAGCAGCGGGTAGGTCGAGCCGGAGCTCCAGCCGGCCAGCACGATCCCGAAGACGCCGAGCGAGGAGCAGCACAGGATGAACAGCACCCCGACCGGCAGGTCGGTGAGCTGCAGCGCGGTCCGGTGGCCGGCGATCGACACCGACGGGCCGAACGGGATGACCGAGAACGCCAGGAACGCCGGGACCGCCGAAAGCACCGGCGCGAGGACATAGACCGGCTTGTCGGCCAGCGCCGGGATGATCTCCTCCTTGAGCGCCAGCTTGATGCCGTCGGCCAGGCCCTGGGCGACGCCGAACGGCCCGACCCGGTTGGGGCCGGCCCGCTGCTGCATCCGGGCGACGATCCGCCGCTCCCCCCAGATCGAGAGCAGTGTCATCACGACGAGCAGCACGAACACGAACAACGCCTTGCCGACGGTGATCCAGATCGGCTCGTGGCCGAAGCTCGTCAGCGGCAGTTGGGTCTGTGCGTCCGCCAGCATCACGGGCGGGTCCCCCTGGACAGGCGTACGACGTGGCCGGGGGCAGCGGCCAGGTCGCGACGCACGGCGGCGTCGGGCGAGCGGGTGGGCAGCCAGACGACCCGGTCGGGCAGGTCGGCGAGCACGAGCGGCAGCACGATGGTCCCGCGGTCGGTGCTCACCGTCACCGGGTCGCCCTCCTGCGCGCCGAGCTCGGCGGCGGTGGTGGCCGACAGGTGCAGGCGGGCCTTCTTGGCGGTGCCGGCCAGATGTGGTTCGCCGTCCTGCAGCGAGCCGTCGTCGAGCAGCCAGTGCCAGCTGGCCAGCAGCGCCTCGCCGGCCTGCGGCTGCGCCTGGGCCACGCCCGGCTCGGTCGGGGCGGCAGGGCGCGCGTCGGCCACCCCGAGCCGGCTGATCTCGGCGCGGGCCGTGGCGACGTCGGGCAGACCGAGGGCGATGTCCATCTCGTCGGCCAGGGTATGCAACACCCGGCCGTCGGACAGCGCACCGGTGGTGCGAAGGACGTGCTCGAACGGGCGGGCCCGGCCCTCCCAGTCGAGGTAGGTGCCGGACTTCTCGACCGCTGCGGCGACCGGCAGGACGACGTCGGCCCGGTCGGTGACCGGCGAGCGGCGCAACTCCAGGCTGACGATGAACTCGGCGGCGTCGAGCGCGTCGAGGGCGAGCAGCGGATCCGGGCAGTCGGCCGGGTCGACGCCACCGATCAGCAGACCCTTGAGCTGGCCGGCCTTGACGGCGGTGAGGATGCCGGTGAGATCGCGGCCGCGACCGCTCGGCAGCGGGCCCCAGACCGCCTCGACCGCCCCGGTGTCGCCGACGAGCCGACCCCCTGGAAGCAGGGTCGGGAGTGCGCCGACGTCGACCGCGCCGCGCTCGCCGGCCCGGCGCGGCACCCAGGCCAGCTTGGCGCCGGACGCGGCGGCGAGCCGGGCGGCCGCTGACAGCGCGCCGGGCACCGCGGCGAGCCGCTCGCCGACCAGCAGCACAGCGCCGGGCAGGCGCAACGCGGTGGCCGCTGCGTCGTCGCCCGAGACGAGGGCGGTGAGCGCCGCAGCCTCGGCCCCGGGCGCGGTCTGCAGCAGCGTTGCGCCGGTCTTGGTCGCCCCGGGCGAGCGGAACGGCGCGATCGTGAAGACCCTGGTGCCATGCTTGCGGGCGGCCTTGCGCAGCCGGAGGAAGACGATCGGCGACTCCTCCTCGGGCTCGAAGCCGGCGAGCAGGACCGCAGGTGCCTGCTCCAGGTCGGCGTACGTCGTCTCGAGGTAGCGGCCGGCGACGTTGCTGGCGAGGAAGTCGAGCTCCTCGTCGCTGCTCGGGCGGACCCGGCTGTCGATGTCGTGGGTGCCGAGCGCGACGCGGGCGAACTTGGCGTAGGCATAGGCGTCCTCGACGGTCAGCCGGCCGCCGGGCAAGACCCCGACGCCGCCGCTGCGAGCTGCGTCGGCGAGGCCGCGGGCCGCGCGGTCGAGCGCTTCGGTCCAGGACGCCGGGCGCAACCGGCCGGTGTCGTCGTCGCGCACTAGCGGGGAAGTGATCCGGTCGGCCTGCGTGGCGTAGGTGAAGGCCCAGCGACCCTTGTCGCAGTTCCACTCCTCGTTGACCTGCGGGTCGTCACCGGCGAGCCGCCGTAGGACCTTGCCGCGGCGGTGGTCGGTGCGCAGCGCACAGCCCGACGCGCAGTGCTCGCAAACCATCGGGGTGGAGACCAGATCGAACGGCCGGGCCCGGAACCGGTACGCCGCACCGGTCAGCGCGCCGACCGGACAGATCTGCACGGTGTTGCCGGAGAAGTAGCTCTCGAACGGCTGGTCGGCGTAGATCGCGACCTGCTGCAGGGCGCCCCGCTCGAACAGCTCGATGAACGGGTCGCCGGCCACCTGCTGGCTGAACCGGGTGCACCTGGCGCAGAGCACGCAGCGCTCCCGGTCGAGCAGCACCTGGCTGGAGATCGCGAGCGGCTTGGGATAGGTCCGCTTCTTGTCGTGGAACCGCGACTCGCCGTATCCATTGCTCATGGTCTGGTTCTGCAGCGGGCACTCACCGCCCTTGTCGCAGACCGGGCAGTCCAGCGGGTGGTTGATGAGCAGCATCTCCAGGTTGCCGTGCTG
>JAYSQK010000030.1:0-2666 GCA_043721555.1 Frankiales bacterium | reverse complement strand
TCGTCGGATGATCGTTGTGCAGTACGACGGGGCTCAGCGCCCCGGCTGCACGCCCTGGCCCACTTCGAGCAACGCGGCGACAGCGGGGCAGGACCGGATCCGGGCGAGCGCCCTCGCCCGGGTCGGCCCGATGCTGCCGACCGGGATACCGAGCCGGGCGCTGACCTCCTGATAGCTGAGTGGCGGGTCCGTCACCAGCAGCAGCAGCAGCTCGCGTTGGCGATCGGGCAGCTCGGCAAAGGCGATCAGCAGGCTCTGGTGACGCTCGTCCTCCAGCAGGTCGACGTCGACGGCGCCGTCGGCCACCGTGGTGCCCGTCGCGAAGGCGCCATGGGCCTGCGGATCGACCGGCTCGACGCGTTGGCGCGCCCGGACGAGGCGTAGGCACTCGTTGCGGGTCGTCGTCGCGATCCAGCCTGGCAGTGCCCGCGGCTCGCGAATGCTCTCGAGGTTCTCGACCAGGCGCAGCCAGACGGTCTGCACGACGTCATCCGCGTCGTCGCCGTGGATCCGGAAACGCCAGACGATCGACAACACCAGCCTGGCGTAGCGCTCGACGAGGGCATTCCAGGCCGCGCGATCGCCGTCCCGGGCGGCCGCGAACAGCGCGGGGACCGGGCTGTCGTCGTCCATGCCTCACGCCTCCTGCGTCCAGATGCCACCCGTGACGTTCAGCCTAGTGCGCGCACACTGACCTCGAGCCGCAGCGGCCCCACCTCGACGGCCCGCCCGGCGCCCCGCTCGGCCCGCACCAGGCGTGGCCGGGACCAGTGCAGCGGGGTGAGCGTCGCGGTCAGCACGGGCGTGCTGGCCACCGGATCGGGCGGGACCGGCGCGCTCGCCCGCGCCGGATCGGGCCGGTCCGGCTGGGCCGCGAGGTCGGCCAGCAGATCGGCGCGCAGGTCGCTGGTCACGCCAGCTCCCCGTAGGCCGTCACGACGTCGTCGGTGAGCGAGGCGTAGGCAAGGGCCACCGGCGAGTTCGGCGCGGACAGCACCACCGGCCGCTTGGCGAGGGTCGAGCTGGGCACCCGTCGCGAGGCCGGGACGCGGGTGGCCAGCACCGGCAGCTCGGTCCCCTCCAGCGCACCGACGACCTCGCGGGCCGCCTTGCCGCCGGCGTCCCACATCGCGCAGGCCACCCCGACGAGCCGGGCCGAGGTGTTCTCGAACCGGCGGTGCTGCTCCAGGAACGCGATGACCCTGGCTGCGCCGAGCGCCGAGCCGGGGTCGCTGGTGAACACGGTGAGCACCGCGTCGGCGGCGCACACGGCCGACAGGGTGAGGTTGCCCAGGTCGCCGTGGGTGTCGAGCACGATGTGGTCGTAGTCGGCCAGCAGCGGCCGCAGCACCCGCCGGATGCCGGTGACGATGCCGCCCTGCGCGGCGAGGGTCGCCCCCACCGCCTCGAGCGAGGTGTGCGCCGGCAGCAGATCCAGCCCGGGGGCCACGTCCCGGCGTACGACGGTCCGGGGGTCGGCGTCTGGGTCCTCGAGCAGGCCCGCGAGGGAGTCCTCCCGGCCCTTCGCGACCACCCCGAACGCGCGCCCCAGGCTGTCCTGGGGGTCGGCGTCGACGGCCAGCACCCGGCCGCGCGAACCGAGCACGACGGCGAGGTTGGCGGCGGTCGAGGTCTTGCCGACGCCGCCCTTGGATGAGCAGACCGCGAGACGCATGCCGTCATCGTCGCAGCCCCATGTGACAACCGTGTGCACGCCCGGGTCGGGGTCCGTCGGTAGCCTCTGCCCGCGTGACTGTTGCCGTACGGGTGATCCCCTGCCTCGACGTCGATGCCGGCCGGGTCGTCAAGGGCGTCAACTTCACCGACCTGGTCGATGCCGGCGATCCGGTCGAGATGGCCCGCATCTACGACGCCGAGGGCGCCGACGAGCTGGTCTTCCTCGACATCACGGCCAGCAGCGGTTCGCGCGAGACGACGTACGACGTCGTCCGGCGGACCGCTGAGCAGGTGTTCATCCCGCTCACGGTCGGTGGTGGCGTCCGGCACCCCGACGACGTCGACCGCTTGCTGCGGGCCGGCGCGGACAAGGTGGGCGTCAACACCGCGGCGATCGCCCGCCCTGAGCTGCTCGGTGAGATCAGCCGCCGGTTCGGCAGCCAGGTGCTGGTCCTCTCGGTCGACGCGCGGCGGGCACCGGGCACCCCGAGCGGCTTCGAAGTGACCACCCACGGCGGTCGTCAGGGCACCGGCATCGACGCCGTCGAGTGGGCCGCTCGCGGGGAGGAGCTCGGCATCGGCGAGGTGCTGCTCAACTCGATGGACGCCGACGGCACCCGGCGCGGTTACGACCTCGAGCTGCTGCGGGCGGTGCGGGCCGTGACGACTGTGCCGGTCATCGCGAGCGGCGGCGCCGGCCGGGTGGAGGACTTCGCGCCGGCGGTCGCGGCCGGCGCGGACGCGGTGCTGGCGGCGAGCGTCTTCCACTTCGGCACGCTCCGGATCGGTGCGGCCAAGGACGCCCTGCGTGCGGCCGGGGTCACCGTCCGCTAGGGAATCTCCCGAGACGGGACCGCGCTGTCTCTGAGACACTTGCGACCCGCAACCGGATGGAGTTCAGTGACCCGCCCTGCCCCGGCCGTCCCAGCCGGCGTGATCCGGCGCGGGCTCGGCGTCCTCGGTGTCGCCGTCAAGGAACAGCCGCGGAT
>JAYSQK010000029.1:0-2376 GCA_043721555.1 Frankiales bacterium | reverse complement strand
ACTATGAACGCGATGCTCGCCCGAATCGAAACGGCCGTCGCCCGCCAGCGGGAGTTCGTCGGGGACGCCTCGCACGAGTTGCGCAGCCCTCTTTCCGCGTTGCAGACCGAGATCGACGTCGCCCTCAACCACCCCCGCGAGAATCCGCCGGCCGCGCTACTCACCCGGCTGTCAGCCCAAACCGAAAGAATGGCGCAACTCCTGGACGGGCTGCTCTTTCTGGCCCGCGCGGATGAAGGCGCCGCTCAGCTCCGGCACACCCCGGTCGACCTCGACGAGCTCGTCCTCGCAGAAGCCCGGCGCCTGCGCGTGATCGGCGCGACGGTGAACATGGCCGGCCCGGCCGCCGTCCGCGTCCACGGCTCAGCCAGCGAGCTGAGCCGGCTGCTCCGCAACCTCGGGGACAACGCCGCGACGCACGCCCGTTCCGCCATCAGCCTCGGTCTGCACGTCGAGGCAAACCATGCTGTCCTGACCGTGGCCGACGACGGCCACGGCGTCCCCCACGCCTACCGAGAACGCATCTTCGAGCGCTTCACCCGACTCGACCAAGCCCGAGCCCGCACCGCAACCGGAGGCGGCGCCGGGCTCGGACTGGCCATTTGCAAACAGATCGTCCAACGACACAACGGACACATCAGCCTCGAAGGCAGCCCAGGATCGTCCTTCGTCGTACGGCTACCACTGCCCCCCGAACCCGCCGACCAGCATCACGAAGCGATGCGACCCGGGCAGCTAGGAGCCTGGGAACAGCGTGGCCGTGAAGGCGATGCTCGAACGCTGGCGGACAGCGAGCCGTTCACCGAGGAGATCGTCGAGACGGCGCTGGCCCACCAAGCCGCGGCAGGCACGCTGAACCATGCCACCCAGACCAGGTTCTGGGCGCGTCCCCTTCCCGCCGACGTGCACGCGACAGATGGGGGTGGGTTGCGTCCGGCCGCTAGAAGGCCTGCATCCCGGGGCAGCTGCTGTGGACCTTGATGCCTCGCAAGGATCGTTCGGCGTTGAGCCTCCCTGGCGTCGGCCCAGCGCAGTGGCGCGACCTCCGAGCCCGGATTGGCCTGTTTGCGACGCTGGCGTTCCCGGGAGACCCCGACCATGTCTTCACTTCTCGCACCCCCGCGGTCTCGGCCGTTGCGGCGGTCAGACGGATAGCACGCCGATGTCGGCATCTCGCTGTAGGAGCCGACGCAGGTCGTCGGGGTCGCTGGTGGCAATCAAGGCTGGCCGGTGCTGCCGACGAGCCACCGCGGCCACGATCGCGTCGATGGTGTGCCCGCCCATGCCGGTGGCCTCCATGAGTTCCGCCGCGTCGCGGTAGTCCTGTTCGACGATGGGTACCAGCTCGAGGCGGCTGACGACGTACTGCACGGCGCGCTTCCCGCTGCCCTGCAGCGTCTCAGCGAGCGCGGTCCAGGGCACGAGGACGGATGCCTCGTCGCTCCTGGCCTGTTCGAGGACAGCTAAGAACATCCGGTCGTGCGTGGCGGCCCTGGTGACGCCGTGACTGTCGAGCAGCAGCGTTTTGAATGCCGGGGCGGTGGCGCTCACCCGGCCGCCGGCGCCTGCGCGTGGGCCATGGCCTCTGTAACCGCCTTGCGGGCAGCGCCGCGCTCTGCATCGGTGATCGGCCCGCCCGCTTGCTCGGCCTGCTCGAGGAACTCGCTGAGCTTGTCGTGTCGGAGTTGCCGGCGGACGGCCTCAGCGACGTACGGCGAGAACCCTCGAGCGCCGACCCGGCTGTCGACCTCAGCGAGCACGTCCTGCGGCATCGACACGGTGCGCCTGCCTACCCCCTCGGCCGGGACCGGCGCGCTGGTGCGCGGCCGTTTCGTCGGGGCAGGGCCCATCCCGGCCGTTGTCTTGGCAGCCGAACGTCGTGCCGCGACGACGCCGCGAGCCCCACCCTTGACGGGCTTGGTCGCTGGACTTGGGCGCAGGCTCGTCTTGGTCCGCTCAGCCACGTTGACTCCTTAGTATGAATCACAGTATGACTGCTGCAGTGGCCCGCGTCCAGCGCCTAAGCGATCACCGGCGGGACACGTCAGCCAACCACGTCACAACGCTGACCCACGCGGCTGACGCGCCGCCATGGTCATCGCGAGCGGTTCCCAAGTTCCTGACCACGCCGGTCGGCCGGGTGGTCGGAGCCACGACGACATCGCCCACCACTGCCTACCCTCAATCCGTGCCGCGACGGAACACGTCCGCAGGCAGACAGCCTCGCACCTGCTTGACGGCGTGGACGCCTCGCTAGTCGTCGTCCACGCCCGGACCGGTCGCGGTCTCCGGGAGCTCCTGTTCCTTGCGACGTAGCAGAATCGTGGACCCGGACAGCAGCACGACGAGGATTCCCAGAAGGCCGGTCTCGACCAT
>JAYSQK010000028.1:0-4103 GCA_043721555.1 Frankiales bacterium | reverse complement strand
CGGGTCGACAAGACCACCCTGGCGGCGCTTGAGGCGACCCTTCGTGGGCCGCTCCCGCCGGTCTGGGCGGCACTGCGCGCCACCGGTCTGCGGGAGCGGGCCGAGGTGCTGGCCGCCGCGGTAGGCGGCGACGTCGTCGCATCAGACGGCGCCGTCGGTGGGGGCGGGGCGCCCGGCCAAGCGCTGCCCGGCTGGGCCGTCGCGCTGCCGGTCGTGCTGGCCGAACGACTGCGCCTCGGCGACCCCTGCGTGGTCGGCCGGGTGGAGCGCGACCGGTGCCTGCTCGACCTGCGCTGCATCCCGCCTGCCGACGACGACCGGCTCCGCGACGCGGTCCTGTCATGCATGTCGTAGCCACCGCCGGCCACGTCGACCACGGCAAGTCCACCCTCGTCCGGGCGCTGACCGGCATGGAACCGGACCGCTGGGCCGAGGAGCGGCGGCGCGGGATGACCATCGACCTCGGCTACGCCTGGACCGAGCTGCCGTCCGGTGAGGTGCTGGCGTTCGTCGACGTACCAGGTCATCAACGGTTCATCGGCAACATGCTCGCCGGTCTCGGTCCGGCCCCGGCCGTGCTCGTCGTCGTCGCGGCCGACGAGGGCTGGCGTCGGCAATCCGGCGAGCACCTCGCCGCCGTCGAGGCCCTCGGGCTCAGCCGTGGGTTGCTCGCCGTCACCCGCAGCGATCTCGCCGATCCGGGCCCGGCGACCCGAGAAGCCCTGCAGCACATCGAGTCCAGCTCGCTCGGGACGGTCGAGGCGGTCGCCGTGAGCGGTGCGACCGGCGAGGGTGTGCCGGCCCTGCGCGAGGCGCTCGACCGGCTCGTCGCCACGCTGCCCACCCCTGCTCTCGACGCGCCCGTCCGGCTCTGGGTCGACCGGGCCTTCACCGTCCGCGGGGCCGGCACCGTCGTGACCGGCACCCTGGGCTCGGGCCGGCTGCGCACCGGCGACGCACTGCAACTCGGCGACCGGACCGTCCGCGTCCGCGGCCTGCAGAGCCTCGGCACCGCGTACGACGAGGTAGTGGCGACGGCTCGGGTCGCGGTGAACCTGCGCGGGGTCGAGCGCGGTGACCTCCGCCGGGGCGACGCGCTGCTGACCCCCGGCGCCTGGCGGTCCACCGGCGGCGTGGACGTCCGTCTGTCGCACGCCGAACGGCTGCCCGAGCAGCTGATGCTGCACGTCGGCTCGACCGCAGTCGCGGTGCGGGTGCGCACCCTGGGCGACGACGTCGCCCGGCTGCTGCTCAGCACGCCGCTGCCGCTGCGGGCCGGCGACCGGGCGCTGCTGCGCGACCCCGCTGAGCAGCGGGTCGCGGCCGGGGTGCTCGTGCTCGACGCCGACCCGCCGGCCCTCCGCCGCCGTCGAGGCGCGGCCGCCGCGCGCGCCGCCTCGCTCGAAAGCGCCAGCGGCCGACCGGATCTGGCCACCGAGGTGGCCCGGCGCGGTGCGGTCCGCCGGGTCGATCTCGCATCGCTGGGCATCGCCCTCGAACCGGCCGACGGGGTCGTCGCACAGGACGACTGGCTGATCGAGACCGCCACCTGGGCCGGTTGGGTGGCCGCGCTGCCGCGGCTCGTCGACGAGCACGCCGCGAAGGCTCCCCTCGAGCCCGGGCTCGCGGGCGCCGCCGCTGCGCTCGGGTTGCCCGACCCGGCCCTGCTGCGGGCCGTCGTGGCGGCCGCCGGTCTCGAGCAGATGGCCGGCCGGGTGCGCCGTCCCGGGGCCGTACCCCGGCTCGGGGCGGCCGAGCCCGGGCTGCGGGAGGTGGAGCAACGCCTCGCGGCGCAACCGTTCTCGGCTCCGGAGACACCCGAGCTACTGGCCCTCGGCCTCGGCCAGCGCGAGCTCGCCGCGGCTCAGACCGCCGGCCGCGTCGTACGCCTCTCCGGTGACGTCGTGCTGCTGCCGGACGGGCCGGCCCGGGCCATGCGGGTGCTCGCCGGCCTGCCGCAGCCCTTCACGACGAGCCAGGCCCGCCAGGCCCTCGGCACGACCCGCCGGGTCGCGATCCCGCTGCTCGAGCACCTCGACGCGAAGGGGTGGACCCGGCGGCTGGACGGCTCACTCCGGGAGGTCGCCGGCCGGCGGTAGGTTGATCGCGTCCCGGCCCTGCTGCCCGTCGGAGGTTCCCCAGATGGTTCATGAAGTCCGCGGTGTCGTCGCCCTGTCCAAGGGTGCGCCCGTCACGATCGAGACCGTCCTGGTCCCCGACCCCGGTCCCGGTGAGGCGCTGGTCAAGATCCAGGCCTGCGGCGTCTGCCACACCGACCTGCACTACCGCGAGGGCGGGATCAACGACGAGTTCCCCTTCCTGCTCGGCCATGAGGCTGCTGGGATCGTCGAGTCGGTCGGCCCGGACGTCACCTCTGTCGCACCCGGGGACTTCGTCGTGCTCAACTGGCGCGCCCCCTGCCAGCAGTGCAGGTCGTGCAAGCGCGGCCGGCCGTGGCTGTGCTTCAACAGCCACAACGCCACCCAGAAGATGACGCTCAAGGACGGCACCGTGCTCAGCCCGGCGCTCGGCATCGGCGCCTTCCTGGACAAGACGTTGGTGGCCGCCGGCCAGTGCACCAAGGTCGACCCGTCCGCCGACCCGGCCGCCGCCGGCCTGCTCGGCTGCGGTGTGATGGCCGGCTGGGGAGCCGCGGTCAACACCGCACCGGTCCGCCAGGGCGACACGGTCGCGGTCCTGGGCTGCGGCGGCGTCGGTGACGCGGCGATCGCCGGGGCGGTCTACGCCGGCGCCCGGCAGGTCATTGCGGTCGACCTCGACGACCGCAAGCTCGAGTGGGCCAAGGGCTTCGGTGCGACGCACACGGTGAATGCGAGCTCCGGCGACGTCGTCGGGCAGCTGCGCGCGTTGACCGGTGGCTTCGGGCCCGACGTCGTCATCGACGCGGTCGGCCGGCCGGAGACCTTCCGGCAGGCGTTCGACGCCCGCGACCTGGCCGGCACCGCGGTCCTGGTGGGCGTGCCCAACCCGACGATGGTGTTCGAGATCCCGCTCATCGAGATCTTCGGCCACGGCGGCCAACTCAAGTCTTCGTGGTACGGCGACTGCCTGCCGGAGCGGGACTTCCCGCTGATGATCGAGCTCTGGCAGCAGGGCCGGCTCCCACTCGATGCGTTCGTCAGCGAGCGGATTGCCCTCGAGGAGGTCGAGGAGGCGTTTCACAAGATGGAACGCGGCGAGGTGCTCCGGTCGGTGGTCGTGCTGTGACCGCCCGGATCGAGCAGCTCGTCACGAGCGGCACCTTCAGCCTCGACGGGCAGACCTTCGACGTCGACAACAACGTCTGGCTGATCGGTGACGACGACGAGGTCATCGTCTTCGACGCACCGCACGACCCGGACGCGATCGAGGCCGCTGTCGCCGGGCGCACCGTCGTCGCGATCGCCTGCACGCACGCCCATGACGACCATGTCCGGTGCGCACCGGAGCTGGCCGAGCGGCTCACCACGCCGGTGCTGCTGCACCCCGACGACCGGGTGCTGTGGGATCTGACGCACTCCCGGCACGAGCCGGACGGCACGTTGCGCGACGGCCAGGTCCTCGAGGTCGCCGGCACCCGCCTGCACGTCCTGCACACCCCGGGGCACGCGCCCGGCGCGGTCTGCTTCTCGGCGCCCGAGCTCGGCGTGGTCGTCAGCGGCGACACGCTGTTCCAGGGCGGTCCGGGAGCCACCGGCCGGTCCTACAGCGACTACCCGACCATCCTGGACTCGATCCGGACCCGGCTGTTCGCGCTGCCCCCGGAGACCCGGGTGCTGACCGGCCACGGTCCCGAGACGACCGTGGCCGCCGAGGCCCCGTCGTACGACGAGTGGGTCGCCCGCGGGAAGTAGCGTCGGTCAGACCCCGGCCAGCCGGCGGGCGGACGGCCGCAGGTAGACCACCCAGGTGAGCACGAAGCAGACGGCGTAGAACGCGAGGAACGCGACGTAGGCGGCGTTGCCCGCCTTGGTGTCCAGGAACGACTGCCGGAACGCCACGTTGACCAGCACCCCACCGAACGCCCCGATCGCGCCGGCGATCCCGATCAGCGCGCCGGACAACCGGCGGGCCTGGCGATCCGACACCGCCGGTTCGGCGCC
>JAYSQK010000027.1:0-1997 GCA_043721555.1 Frankiales bacterium | reverse complement strand
AGCAAGGCGCTGCACACCGCGGACGCCCGCGGCTGGACCCGCTTCATCAGCATGCAGGACCACTACAACCTGCTGAACCGCGAGGAGGAGCGCGAGATGTTGCCGCTCTGCGCCGACGAGGGCGTCGGGGTGATCCCCTGGAGCCCGCTCGCCCGCGGGCGGCTGACGCGCGCCTGGGACGACGCGACCGCCCGGTCCGCGTCCGACGAGTTCGGCAAGACCCTCTACGGTCAGGCGTCGTACGCCGACGGCGACCGCCTGGTGATCGACGCGGTCGGCGCGGTCGCGCAGGCCCGCGGCATCCCCCGCGCGCAGGTCGCGCTCGCCTGGGTGCTGGCTAACCCGGTCGTCACCGCACCGATCGTCGGGGCCACCAAGCCGCACCATCTCGAGGACGCCGTGGCCGCGGTCGGGGTCACCCTCTCGGCCGAGGAGAAGGCCAGCCTCGAGGCGCCCTACCTGCCGCACCCGACGGCCGGTTTCAGCTAGCGGCGCTCACTCGGCGAGCCCCTGCTCGAGGGCGTAGCGCACCAGCTGCGAACGGTTGTGCAACGCCAGCTTGGTGAGCGTGTTCTGCACGTGGTTCTCCACGGTGCGGTGCGACAGGACGAGCCGCTCGGCCACCTGCCGGGCGGTCAGCCCCTTGGCGACCAGGCGCAGCACCTCGGTCTCGCGCGCCGTCAGGGTGGGCGCCCCGGCATCGGCTGCCGTCCGGCGGTACTCCCCGAGGACCAGCCCCGCCAGCCCACTGGTGAAGACGGCCTCGCCGACCGCAGTGCGGCGTACGGCCTCGAGCAATTCGCCGGTGCTCGAGGACTTCAGCAGATAGCCGGTGGCGCCGGCCTTGACCGCCTCCAGCACGTCGGCCTGCTCACCGCTGGCCGAGAGCACGAGGACCTTGACACCGAGCGGTACGACGGCTCGGGTGACCTCCACGCCGGACAGGCCGGGCATCTGCAGATCGCAGACGAGGACGTCCGGCACGGTGGCGGCGCAGACGCGGACTGCCTTGGCCCCGTCCCCCGCCGTACCGACGACGTCGAAGCCGGCCCCGACGAGGTCCCGCTCGACCGCGTCGCGCCAGATCGGATGGTCGTCGGCGACCACCAGGCGCAAGCGCTCATCTGGGGACACGCAGCTCCACCTCCGTCCCCTGCCCGGGCGTGCTCGTCACCGTCACGGTGCCACCGAGGTCCTCGACCCGCCCGCGGATCGAGCGGGCCACCCCGAGCCGGCCGTCCCCGGCCGCCTGCGCGAGGCGGCCGGCCGGGATGCCAGGGCCGTCGTCGCGGACGCTGACCGTCACCGCCGCCGGCTCGTCCTCGACGAGCAGCCAGGCCGTCGAACCGCCGTGCCGCAGGGCGTTGTCGACGGCGGCGGCCACCGCGTCGGCGAGTTCGGCCGCGGTCCGGGCCGCCAGCAGCACCGGCCCGGCGGGGGTGGCCAGCTCGACCCCGGCCCGGACAGGCAGCAGGGCGCGCAGGTCCAACTCCCCCGCGGGCGGCGGCGCGGCCGGCACCGCGACGAGCCGCCGCAGCGAGCGCTCCTGGTCACCAGCGAGCGCGGCCAGCTGCGGATCGGTGCTGCTCCGGCTGACCAGCGCGAGGGCCTGCAGCACCCCGTCGTGCACCTGCCGGGCCAGTCGTTCGCGCTCGGCCGCCGCCGCCTGCAGCCGGACTGCCTCGGCGTACGCCGTCTCGGCCCGCCGGGCGAGGGTGCCGACGTAGCCGACCACGAGGCCGGCCAGCAGCAGCAGCACGATGCTGTTGACGGTCGCCTGGGACAGGCCGCCGCGCTCGAGGACCGCGCCGAGGCCGGTGACGATCGCCGCGGCCGCCCCCGACCGCCAGCCGCCGCGGACCGCCCAGGCGAGCACCGGCGCGGCCGCCCACGACACCGTCAGCGTCGGGTCCCCGCGCGTCACCGCGTGCGCGGTCAGCACCCACATCGAGCCGACCTGTGCTGCGACGGTGAGCGCCAGGTCGAGGGTCAGCAGC
>JAYSQK010000026.1:0-2188 GCA_043721555.1 Frankiales bacterium | reverse complement strand
AGACCAACCAGGATGAATTCGTTGTCGTCCGGCGCGAGCGGTCCGGTCCGCGCGTTCGTGAGGCTCCGGGACCGGGCGTTGGAGAACGGGTAGTTGTTGTCGTTCGCCACCAGGATGCTGTGGTCATCGACGACGTGCACCGACTCGATCGTGTTGAACGGGAAGCGGAAGAAGTCCCCGTCCTTGCCGATCCCAGCCGGATCGGGGATGGCCATCAGATCGACCAGCAACGACTTGACGAGCGTGCGGCCGTGCCGGTCGAGCAGGAACACCTTCTTGAACCGCGGCGCGGTGATGCCGTCGCCGGCCGAGTCCCGCTCCACCAGGAGGAACTGGCGGGAGTTCACCGCAGTGAGCTCAGCGGCCGACTCGCCGCCCGTGCCGACAGGTGGGGGGGCTTTCGGATAGGCCACTTTGTCACCGACGAGTTTAAGACCGGTCAGATCGACTGTCCTACCGGGCATCTCGAGGCGCAGCCGGAGATCGCGGCCGGTGAACAGCCGCTTGCCGATGTCGAATGCCCGGACGCGCAGCACTTGCGGATCATCCTCACCGACCGCCCCCTCGGTCATGGCGTAGAGGGTGCGCCGGTTTGGGCTGATCGCGAGGCTTTCGAAGCCCCGGCTCGCCGCCACCGTCGGTCGCTTGCCGCCCAGGACGTCCAGGGTCGGGTTCTGCGGCGAGACGACCCCGGGTGCGCCGATCGGCGCCTCGAGCAGCCGCCCCTGCTGATCGGCGTGCAGCAGGAACGGGCCGAACTCCTCGCCGATCCAGAAGGTGCCGTCGGCCCCGATCTGCATCGATTCCGGGTCGAAGTCGAACCCGGTCAGCAGGCGCGCCGCCGGATCGGTCCCGCAGGCCGGCGGCGGCGTCGCGGGCAACACGTTGAACGTGAATGGCGGCAGGTCCGTCCCGGCCGTCGGGTCACACACTGTCTTCCAGGAGACGTGCCGGCCCGGGTCGCTCAGCAGCATGGTCGACAGCAATTGGGGGCCGGCCGGGTTGCCGAACCGCGGGTCGATCCGGTAGATCGCCAGCTGCCAGTCGGCGGAGTTGTCGCGGTTCCCGAAGCCGTTGTCCGGCAGCGCCCACCAGGTACCGTCGCCGGCCGGAATCACTGCGCTCACGCCCTGCACCGGCTGCTGCGGGAGATACGCGCCGGTCGCCGGGCCAGGGACGCCGTTCTTGGCAGCTGTCAGGCGGTTGTCGGCGGTGAAGAATGCGCCGGACGGCGGTGAACCGGCCCGGACGGCCGACGCCGGCAGCACGCTGCGGGCGAGCAACCGCGATTGCTGCGGCACCGGGTCGGAGGGCGTCGCGGTGGCCCGGGCCCCGACGGCGGCGCCGGTTGCACTCAGCGCGAGCATGGTGAGCAGTGTCAACGATCGCCGCATGGCCATCGCCCCCAAGCGTGAGACGAGCGGGGTGAAGCAAGGCCGGACGGGTCAGGGGCCCACCCCCGTGGGCCGACGCTCCCGGCGCTCAGCGTCCGGTCATCGCACCCGTGGACCTCGTCCGTGCGGGACCGTAGACCTCACGGTCGCAGCCGTCCAGCATTTGATCTTCAGGGCAGCGCGCGAGACTCGCCACAGGTCTTCGCCGGCAGGGCGAGGAGCTGCCGGCGGACCGCGACCGCGAGCTGGCCGATCGAGACCACGGTCATCGCCAGCAGCAGGGCCGGACCGGCGACCGACAGGACGCCGGAAAGGCTCAGGAACACCCCGCTGAAATGGATCGACGGGGACAGCAGGATGACCCGGGTCGGCCGCTCGGCCATCGTCACGCGGCCCACCTCGTCCCCGCCGGCATTGCCTGCCCTCGCGCGCAGGTACTCCAGAAAGAAGAACCCGAAGCCCAACCCGACAGCGAGCGGCACTGGGCAGCCGACGGCGACGACCGCGAGCAGGTAGATCGCATCGTTGATCCGGTCGACCGCGCTGTCCAGCACATAGCCCCACCTGGTGGTGCGGTCCTCGAGCACCGCGACGCACCCGTCGAGGGTGTCGAACAGGCCGCTGAGCACCATCGTCCAGCCGGCCGCGATCCACCAGCGGCCGCCGATCTCGGACAGCACGAGCACCAGCCCGGCCAGCCAGATCGAGCCGATCGTGACGACATCGGGCTGGACGCCTCGCCGGGCGATCGGCCGAGCGATCGCGTGCACCATCGTCAGCCAACCGCGCAACCA
>JAYSQK010000025.1:0-1780 GCA_043721555.1 Frankiales bacterium | reverse complement strand
GCCGGCCTGCTGTTCGAGCCGTTCACCCAGGCCGACGGGGGGCCGACCCGGTCCCAGGAGGGCCTGGGGATGGGGTTGTACGTCGTCCGCCGGCTGGTGGACGTCTACGGCGGGTGGGTGTCGGTGCGCTCCGAAGGCGGCTGGGTCACGGTCGAGGTGCGGCTCCAGCCGGCCGATGTGCCGCTGCCCCGGGTGGGTGGTGACCGGCCGGCGACACCGCGGACCAGCGGCGATCAGACTGCGGCGCCGACGACCCGCCCGATCAGATAGGTCAGGGTGGCGGCCGCGCCGCCGAGCAGCAGCTGGCGGGCGCCGGTGTAGAGCACCGAGCGGTTGGTGAACCGGCTGACGAGCGCCCCGGCGGCGAACAGCCCGAGCCCGGCCAGCAGCACCGGCAGCAGCAGCGAGCCGGCGCCGAGCAGATAGGGCAGCAGCGGCAGCAGCGCCCCGACGGCGAACGCGCCGAGCGAAGAGGCGGCTGCGGTCCACGGTGACGGCAGGTCGTCGGGGTCGACGCCGAGCTCCTCGCGGGCGTGCACCCGCCAGGCCTGCTCGGGGTCGCGGGACAGCTGCCGGGCCACCTCGGCCGCCACCTCGGCGTCCACGCCGCGGCTGCGGTAGACCGCTGCCAGCTCGGCCTGCTCGGCCTCGGGGACGCGGGCGATCTCGGCCTTCTCCACCTCGATCTCGGCGCGGGTCAGCTCCACCTGCGAGGCCACCGAGACGTACTCCCCGGTCGCCATCGAGAACGCCCCCGCGACCAGGCCGGCGAGGCCGGTGATGATCAGGGTCTGGCTGGCGCCGGCGCCGCCGTGCAGGCCCCCGGCGACACCGGCGAGCAGCGCGGTGTTGCTGACCAGGCCGTCGGTCACGCCGAACACCGCCGGCCGGAGCCAGCCGCCGGTCACGTCGCGGTGGTCGTGGTGGTGCTCACCAGTGCTGCGGCTGCTGCCCTCGACCGTCGTCACGCCGTCGAGGGTACGTCGACATCCGGGGCCGCGGCCTGCTGAACCGGGCCCCTACGCATGATCATGAAGGCGGTGGCGGCAAGGAAGACGACGAGCGCGACGTAGTCATTGAGCCGCAGCCCGAAGAACTGGTTGGCGTCGTCGATGCGCAGTGCCTCGATCCAGGCCCGCCCGACGCAGTAGGCGGCGACGTAGAGCGCGAACGCCCGCCCACGGCCCAGGCCGAAGCGGCGCTCGGCCACGATGACCAGGGCGGCGACCCCGAGGTCCCACAGGGACTCATAGAGAAACGTCGGCTGGAAGGTGGCGAACTGGGTGAACCCGGCCGGGCGCTGGGCAACGTCGATGCGCAGCCCCCACGGCAGGGTCGTCGGCCGACCGAACAGTTCCTGGTTGAAGTAGTTGCCGAACCGGCCGATGGCCTGGGCGATGGCGATGCCGGGGGCGACCGCGTCGGCGAAGGCCCCGATGTCGACGCCCCGCCGACGGAGCACGACGGCCGCCCCGAGCGCGCCGCCGAGCACGCCGCCCCAGATGCCGAGACCACCTCGCCAGATGAACAGCGCATGCAACGGCACCCCGTCCTTGCCGAAGTACGCCGCCGGGCTGGTGATCACGTGGTAGAGCCGGGCCCCGACCAGGCCGCACGGCACGCCGATGCTGGCGACGTCGGTGACCAGCCCCTTGGCGCCGCCGCGGGCGACCCAGCGCCGCTCGCCCATGATCACCGCGACGACGACGCCGAGCAGGATGAACGCCGCGTAGGCCCGCAGCGGCAGCGGCCCCAAGTGCAGGACGCCGGTCGACGGGCT
>JAYSQK010000024.1:0-2631 GCA_043721555.1 Frankiales bacterium | reverse complement strand
CTCGCCAAATGCGCGGGCTGCAAGGTCGTCGCGAAGGTCGACTTCACCGGCACCGAGCTCGGCCCGAACCTGCAGCAGAAGGTCACCTCGGCCCTGCTGCAGCACCCCGAGGCCAACGCGGTGAAGAGCCCCTTCACCGCGGCCACCCTGCTGGGCATCGGCCCGGCGGTCACCCAGTCCGGTCGCGGCAGCAAGCTCTACGTGATGGGCGGCGAAGGCTTCGCCCCCGAGCTCGACCTGCTCCGCTCCGGTCAGGGCCTCAACGCGGTCAACATCGCGCCGTCGGACTGGACCGCCTACGCCGCCATCGACACGATGAACAGCCTGTTCAGCGGCAAGCCGATCGCCGAGTCCGGCCTGGGCTGGCAGCTGGTGGACAAGCAGCAGGGGCTGCCCGCCTCCGGCCCGTACGTCCCGACGGTGGACTTCAAGGCGGCGTACAAGAAGGCCTGGGGCGTGTGACCGCATCTGCCCTCCGGGTGACCGGGCTGTCGAAGGCGTATGCGGGCACGCTCGCCCTGGACGGGGTCGACCTCGACATCCGTCCGGGTGAGGTGCACGCCCTGCTCGGCGGCAACGGCTCCGGCAAGTCCACCCTCATCAAGTGCCTGGCGGGGGTGGTGACGCCGGAGCCCGGCGGCGAGCTCGAGTTGGGCGACCAGGTGGTGGCCGCCGAGACCTGGAGCCCGGAGAAGGCGTACGCCGCCGGGCTGCGGTTCGTGCACCAGCAGCCGGCGGTGTTCGCCGAGCTCTCGATCGCCGAGAACATCGCCTTCGGGTCGGCGTTCCCGCGCAACCGGGCCGGCAAGATCGCCTGGAAGCAGCTCAACGCCCGCACCGCGGCCCTGCTCGCGGAGTACCACGTGGCGGCCGAACCGACCACGCCCCTGGGTGCGCTGCGGGCGGCCGACCGCACCAGGGTCGCGATCATCCGGGCGGTCCAGGACCGCGAGGATGCCGACAGCGGCGTGCTCGTGCTCGACGAGCCGACCGCGGCCCTGCCGGCGTCGGAGGTCGAGCAGCTGCTCGACAGCGTCCGGCGGTACGCCGCGGCAGGGCAGACCATTCTCTACGTGAGCCACCGGCTCGACGAGGTGCTGTCGGTTGCCGACCGGGTCACCGTCCTACGCGACGGCCGGAAGGTCGCCACCGTCGAGGCGAAGGGGCTCAGCGAGGCGGCCCTGATCGAGCTGATCGTCGGCCGGCCGCTGGACCGACTCTTCCAGGAGCCAGTCGACGGCATCGACGTCGACGTGGTGCTCGCCGCGCGCGGGTTGTCCGGCGGGCCGCTCAAAGACGTCTCGTTCGACCTGCACCGCGGTGAGGTGCTGGGCATCGCCGGCCTGCTCGGCTCGGGCCGCTCGGAGTTGCTGCGGATGCTGTTCGGGGCGCACCCCGTGACCGGCGGCACCATCACCCTCGGCGGCCGCGAGGTGGCCTTCGGCTCGCCGTCGGCGGCGATGCACGCCGGTATGGCGTACGTCCCGGAGGAGCGCCAGGCGGATGCGATCTTCGCCGGCGAGTCGGTGCGGCACAACATGACCGCTGGCGCGGCTGGCGACTATTACAGCGGCCTGCTCTACTCCCACGCCCGCGAACGGCGCGACAGCGGCGAGGCGATCCGGCGGTTCCTCATCCGGGTGGGCAGCGACCGGCAACCGGTCGAGACGCTGTCGGGTGGCAATGCCCAGAAGGTCGTGCTGGCCCGGTGGCTGCGGCGCGAGCCCGCGGTGCTGCTGCTCGACGAGCCCACGCAGGGTGTCGACATCAGCGCCCGCAGCGAGATCTACGCGCTGGTGCGCGCGGCGACCGAGGCGGGCACGTCCGTGCTGTTCGTCGCCAGCGACCCGGAGGAGCTGGCGCACACCTGCGACCGGGTGCTCGTCTTGCAGGGCGGCCGGATCGCCACCGAAGTCCGGCCCCCACTCGAGGCGCACCGCCTCACCGAGCTCGTCAACCTCTCGGAGACCGCTGCATGACCCTCCCGCGTCAAGCCGTGAGCAACACTCCCGCCGAGGCGAGCACGATCGGCCAGCCGGGAGAGCCGGCACTGCTGTCGGCACACCAGGATGTCCCGCCGACGCTGAGCGGATCGGAGCGGCGCAGTGCCGGCACCGTCGCGGGCGACCTGCTGCGGAAATACTCCCTGTTGTTCCTGCTGATCGGCTCGATCGCCATCTACTCCACCTGGAGCAAGACCTCAGGCGCGTTCCCGACCACCGCGAACTTCCAAAACGTCTCGGCCAACCAGTCGGTGCTCGCGGTGCTGACCCTTGGCCTGCTCATCCCGATGGTGTCGGGCAACCTCGACTTGTCGATCGGGTCGACCGCTGGGCTCGCCTCCATCGCCAGCGCCGCGATCTTCTCCCATCAGCACGTGCCGCTGCTGATCGGCGTGCTCTTCGGAATCGCCGTCGGCGCCTTCGTCGGGCTGCTCAACGGCCTGATCGTGACCATCTTCAGCATCGACCCGTTCATCGTCACCCTCGGCACCGCCTCGGTCATCCTCGGCGCCGTCGACTGGTACACCAAGGGTCTCGCGATCGTGCAGGGCATCCCGAAGTCCCTGACCACGTTCGGCAGCAGCAACCAGCTCGGCGTCCCGAGCATCGTCTACGTCCTGGTCATCGT
>JAYSQK010000023.1:0-1610 GCA_043721555.1 Frankiales bacterium | reverse complement strand
CCGCGGTCGAGCCGGGCGGCGAGATGGTCCGGCAGGACGCGGGCGAGGTTGCTGGCGAGCCCACCGCCGGTGACATGGGCGAACGCGTGGACGTCAGTCTCGGCGATGAGTTGCAGGCAGTCCTTGGCGTAGATCCGGGTCGGTGTCAGCAACTCCTCGCCGAGGGGCCGGCCGAGCTCGTCGATGACCGCATCGAGCCGCAGGCGGGCTCCCTGCAGCAGCACATGGCGGACCAGCGAGAAGCCGTTGCTGTGCACGCCGGACGAGCCCATGGCGACGACCACGTCACCGTCGCGCACCCGCTCTGCCCCCAACACCTCGTCGGCCTCGACGACACCCACCCCGGTCCCGGCGATGTCGTAGTGGTCGTCGGCCATCAGCCCCGGGTGCTCGGCCGTCTCGCCACCGACGAGGGCGCAACCGGCCAGGGTGCAGCCGGCCGCGATCCCGCCGACGATCTCGGCGACCCGCTCCGGGACGACCCGGCCGACCGCCACGTAGTCCTGCATGAACAGCGGCTCGGCCCCGCAGACCACGAGGTCGTCGACGACCATCCCGACCAGGTCGATGCCGACGGTGTCGTGCTTGCCCATCGCCTGGGCGATCGCCAGCTTGGTCCCGACGCCGTCGGTGCTGCTGGCCAGCAGCGGGTCGCGGTACTTGCGGACGTCCAGCCGGAACAGGCCGGCGAACCCGCCGAGCCCACCAACGACCTCGGGTCGGCTCGCCCGCGCAACCTGGTTGCGCATCAACTCAACAGCGCGGTCACCGGCCCGGATGTCCACGCCTGCCGCGGCGTACGACTCACCGCTCACGGTCGGCCGAGCGCGTCGGACGCCCCGGCCCCTGGCAGGAGCGCGCCGGCCGGCTCGGCGGCGGCATGCTCGGCCACGGCGCTTCGCTCCAACCCTTCGAGGACGTGCTTGCCGATGAGCGCCTGCTGCGGGATCTCGATCGGGTAGTCGCCGGTGAAGCAGGCCCGGCACAGCTGGTCGGCCCGTTGGGCGCTCGCGGCGGTCAGCCCGTCGAGGCTGACGAAGGCCAGGCTGTCGGCCCCGATACTCGCCCGGATCTCCTCGACGCCGAGGCCGCCCGCGATCAGTTCGGCCTTGCTGGCGAAGTCGATGCCGTAGAAGCAGGGCCACATCACCGGGGGGCTCGAGATCCGGACGTGCACCTCGGCCGCGCCGGCCTCGCGCAGCATCCGCACCAGCGCCCGCTGGGTGTTGCCGCGCACGATCGAGTCGTCGACGACGACGAGCCGCTTGCCTTTGATCACCTCGCGCAGCGGGTTGAGCTTGAGCCGGATCCCGAGCTGGCGGATGGTCTGCGACGGCTGGATAAAGGTGCGCCCGACGTAGGCGTTCTTGACCAGCCCCATGCCGTACGGGATGCCGCTCTGCTCGGCGTAGCCGATCGCGGCCGGGGTGCCGGACTCCGGCACCGGGATGACGAGATCGGCGTCGACCGGCGCCTCGAAGGCGAGCGTCCGGCCGACCTGCACCCGGGTCGTGTAGACCCCCTGGCCGGCGATCGTGGTGTCCGGGCGGGCCAGGTAGACGTATTCGAACAGGCAGCCCTTGGGGGTCTTCTCGGCGAAGCGTTGCGAG
>JAYSQK010000022.1:0-6957 GCA_043721555.1 Frankiales bacterium | reverse complement strand
TCGGAGTTCCCCGCCTACGCCGCCCGCAAGATGGGGATCACCGACGTCCCACTGCTGTGTACGACGGAGATCGACGTCCCCGGGGCGATGCCACGGGTGCTGCGGCTGCTGGCGCATGTCGAGACGTCCCTGACCCGGGCCGACCTCCGGCACGTCTACCTGCGGGGCGCGGCCGCGCTGCGGACCGACCTGCCGCAGTGACGAGACCAGCGCGCCGGGCGGCCCGCAGCAGCTGGGATGGGCCTTGGACGGCCGGGTCATGAGCGACCTGCTGATCATCGGCAGCGGGCTCATCGGTACGTCGATCGGGCTTGCCCTGCGGGACGCCGGCGGCTGGGACGTCACGATCACCGATCGTGACGCGAGCCGGGTCGAACTGGCGCGCAACCGGGGGGCCGGGCGGCGCTGGGACGGGCAGGAAACTGCCGCAGTCGTGCTGGTGGCTGCGCCGACGTCCGCCACGGCAGCCGTCCTGCTGGCTGCCCAGGAGCAACACCTCGGGGTGAGCTATACACACGTCTCCTCGGTACAGGCTGGAGTTCAGGCTGAGGTCGAGAAGCTGGGGCAGGCGTTCTCGCTCGTCGGCGGCCACCCGATGAGCGGCAACGAGCGATCAGGCCCGGCTGCCGCTGACGCAGGCTTGTTCGCCGGCCGTCCCTGGGTGCTCTGCCCATCACCGGCCAGCGGCCCTGAAGCACTTCAGGCCGTGTCGAGCCTGGTGACGGCCTGCGGGGGCCTCCCGGTCCAGATGACGTCCAGGGCCCACGACGCAGCGGTTGCGTTGGTCAGCCACCTACCGCAGGTCACCGCGAGCCTGCTCGCCGGTGCGTTGCTGAGCGCCGAGGCCTCAGCGGCCGCCCTGGCCGGGCCCGGGCTGGCCGACACCACCCGCATCGCGGCGAGCAACCCTGACCTCTGGGTCGATCTGCTGACAGCCAACGCGGCCCATGTCGCGCCGCTTCTGCACGCCCTTGCGGGTGAGTTGATCTCGGTGTCAGGTGCGCTTGACGAGCTGGCCGGACCGGACGCGGCGACCTCGCGGACGGAGGCCCTCGCGGTGGTCCGAGCCGCCCTCGAGCGGGGTCAGGCCGGCCGCGCGCTGATCCCGATCAAACGTGGTGTGCTCGAGGAGCGCTTCGCCCGCGTGCCAGTCGCCGTCCCCGACCAGCCCGGGCAGCTGGCCGGCCTGCTGGTCGCAGCGGCCGGCGCAGGCATCAACGTCGAGGATGTGCGCGTGGAGCACGTCCCGGGGCGTCCACGCGGCGTGATCGAGTTGCTCGTCGACCGCGACGCCAGCGGTCCCCTCGCCGCTGCGCTGGGGGCGCAGGGCTGGGACGTCCTGCCGGCGCCGTAGCGTCGGCAACCCCACTAGCCTGCCCAGGCGACGCATCGACACGGGTCGGGCGCGGAGCACAGGGGGGCCCGGTGGACGACGTAGCGGCGGGCGAGCGACCGCCGATGGTCGTCGCGCTGGACGGCCCGGCTGGTTCCGGCAAGAGCACCGTCGCCCGGCGGGTCGCGGCCGCCCTCGGCTGGCGCTACGTGGACACCGGTGCGACGTACCGGGCGATGACCCTGGCGGTGCTGCGCGCTGGAGTCGACCCGGCCGATGCCGAGGCGGTCGTGCACACCGCGCAGACGGCGCGCGTGGAGTTGCTACACGATCCGGGCCGGCCAGGCGTGCGCCTTGACGGCGTCGACGTCAGCGAAGCGGTCCGCGGCGCCGACGTCACCGCCGCGGTCAGCGCGGTCAGCGCGGTGCCGGCCCTGCGGGCGCTGCTGGTCACCCTGCAACGCGAGGCCATCGGGTACGGCGGGGCGGTGGCTGAGGGTCGGGACGTGGCGACGGTGGTCGCGCCAAATGCCCCCGTCAAGGTCTATCTGGACGCCGACCCGGCCGTCCGCGCCAGCCGCCGCGCCGGCGAGGTCGATGCGGGCGTCGCCGTTCCCGCCGACGAAGCTGGTCGGCAGCAGGCGGTGGCGAAGGACCTTGCCCGCCGCGACGCGCTCGACAGCGGCCGGGCCGCGAGCCCCCTGCGGGCGGCCGACGACGCGTTCCACCTCGACTCGACCGCGCTCGACATCGACGAGGTGGTCGCGCGGGTGCTGTCCCTGGTCGCCGAGGCCGGCCTCGGACCCGGGTGACGCCGGGTGGGTTCGAGCCGCGGCGCGTCCGGCGCCGTGCGACCGGCACCGTCCAGCCCTGGCTCGTCGGCGCGTGCCGCGCATTCGGCGGTGCGCTCGCCCGGCTGGTCTTCGCGCTCGAGGTCCGGGGCGCCGACCTCGTCCCGCGCCAGGGGGCGGTGTTGCTCGCCGGCAACCACAGCGGCTTCCTCGACGGCCCACTGGTGTTCCTGCTCAGCCCCCGACCGGCGGTCTTCCTCACCAAGGCCGAGTTGTTCGTCGGGCCGCTCGCGCGGGCACTGGGCTGGCTGGGTCAGATCGCCGTCCATCGCGGTCAACCGGACCGGACCGCGCTCAAGCAGGGGCTGGCTGTGCTGGCCGGGGGAGGGGCGCTCGGGGTCTTCCCGGAGGGCACCCGCAGCACCGGCCAGCTGGACGAGACCACCGACGGACTGGCCTATCTGGCCCTGCGCAGCGGCGCCCCCGTCGTACCCATCGCTGTGCTCGGGACGTCTGCGGCGCTCCCGAAGGGCAGTTGGCGGCCGGCCTGGCGGGCTCCGGTCACGATCGTCTTCGGGCCGCCGGTGGCGCTCGCTGTCGAGGGTGACCCGCGGTCCCGACGTACGGTAGGGGCTGCGGCCGAGCAGCTGCGGCTGTCCCTCGTCGCCCACCTGCGCGCGGCCGAACAGGAGAGGACACCATGAACGAGGACGCCGCCCAGCCGGTGTTGGCTGTCGTCGGCCGGCCCAATGTGGGCAAGTCGACGCTCGTCAACCGCATTCTTGGACGACGTGAAGCCGTCGTCGAGGACGTCCCCGGCGTCACCCGCGATCGCGTGACGTACGACGCACAGTGGCGCGGCCGCCGGTTCACCGTGGTCGACACCGGTGGCTGGGATCCTGATGCGGTCGGCCTTGCCGTCGCGGTCAGCGCGCAGGCCGAGATCGCCGTAGCCGCAGCCGATGCGGTGCTCTTCGTCGTCGACAACGTCGTCGGGGCCACGGACAGCGACGAGGCTGTCGTGAAAGTCCTGCGCCGCGCCGGCAAGCCCGTCGTGCTGGCCGCCAACAAGGTCGACGACGAGCGCGGCGAGCCGGACGCCGCCGCGCTGTGGTCGCTGGGGCTGGGCGAGCCCTACGTCGTCTCCGCCCTGCACGGCCGGGGGAGCGGTGACCTGCTCGACGCGATCCTTGCGGCGTTGCCCGAGACACCGGCGGAGCGGTTCGACGAGTTGGCCGGTCCGCGGCGGGTGGCCCTGCTCGGCCGGCCCAACGTCGGCAAGAGCTCGCTGCTGAACCGACTCACCGGGGAGGAGCGGGTCCTGGTCGACAGTGTCGCCGGCACCACCCGCGATCCGGTCGACTCACTCGTCGAGGTCGGCGGGGAGGTGTGGCGCTTCGTCGACACCGCGGGGCTGCGCAAGCGGGTATCCCACGCGAGCGGCGCGGAGTACTACTCCTCGCTGCGCACCCAGGCGGCGCTGGACGCTGCCGAAGTCGCGGTCGTGCTGCTCGACGCCAGCGAGCCGATCAGTGAGCAGGACCAACGGGTGATCGCGATGGTCACCGACGCCGGGCGAGCGCTGGTGCTGGCATTCAACAAGTGGGACTTGGTCGATGAGGACCGCCGGCCGACGCTGGCGAAGGAAATCGACCGCGAGCTCGCGCGCGTGCAGTGGGCGCCTCGGCTCAACGTCAGCGCGCTCACCGGTCGCGCCGTCGACAAACTCGCGCCGGCCCTGCGGACCTCGCTTGCGGGCTGGGAGACCCGCGTCCCGACGTCCCGTCTCAACAGCTGGTGCACCGAACTGACGCAGGCGACGCCACCGCCGGTCCGAGGGGGCAAGCAGCCAAAGATCCTGTTCGCGACACAGGCCGGCACCCGGCCCCCGCGCTTCGTGCTGTTCACCAGCGGGTTCCTCGAGGCGGGCTACCGGCGGTTCATCGAACGCAAGCTGCGCGAGGACTTCGGCTTCGCCGGCACACCGATCGAGGTCAGCGTGCGGGTCCGGGAGAAGCAGAAGAAGGCCTGAGCCCCTGCTAGGGTTCGTCCGCTTCAATGGTTTGCCCTCGTACGCCGGGATGTGGCGCAGCTTGGTAGCGCACTTGACTGGGGGTCAAGGGGTCGCAGGTTCAAATCCTGTCATCCCGACCGGTGAAAGCGCAGGTCAGAGCGGGTGTCAGCCTCCGGGCCGACACCCGCTTCTGAGTCTCCTGCACACTGATGCTCACGGAGACCAAGACGCAGTTCTACCTTCGGGAGCATGGCTAGCGGACGTGTCGCCGGGGCCGCACTCAGCAGCAAGGACCTGGACGACGAGGTGCGCGAACGACTCCGAGTTCGCGCCGCTCAACACGGTCGCTCCATGGAGGCTGAGATCCGTGCCATCCTCACCGACGCTGTCGGCGGACCGACCGACCGCCCCGGTCTGGCGCAAGCGCTCCTGGCCCGCTTCGCTGAGGTAGGTGGAGCGGACCTCGAGTTGCCATCGCGCTCCGAGGGTCCTCGCGCAGCGACTTCGTCTGAGTGAGCGCCACGTCGCCGGCCCGCACAGCCTTGGTCGTGCTGGACACCAACGTCATATCCGGCTTCATCCGCCCGGCACCCGACGCGGGCGTGGTGGCTTGAGTGAGTCGGCTGCCGCATGCCGCGCTGTGCACAACCGCCGTGACGGTCGCCGAGCTGCGCTTCGGGATCGCCCGCCTCCGGGTGGCCGCCGACGAACCCTCGTGACCGACACGGTCGACGAGGTGTTCATCGGCTTCGATGCCCAGATCGTTGCCATCTGCAAGGCCCGATTCGCTGCTCTGCCCACCCGCAACACCAGCGACTTCGGCCGTCTGGGCCCACATCTCATCGACCCCTTGACCACTGATGCCTGAGGTGACGCGAGGAGCCGTCCCGCAACGCGATCGGCGAGTCCTGGGCTGCTTCGCTGCTGACGTCATCGGCAGCTTCCGACCCCCAATGCCAGCCAGGCGAAAAGCGCAACGAACCCCTGCGACATCCCACGCCGCCATCAGCGGCCGGGCCCGCCGAGAAGCCACGGCGACGACGCCGCCACCGACACAGCCAGGTCGAGCAGGATGTCGACGTGCCCGACGCTGAGGAACCCATCGACGACGCCTTCCTGATCGGGGGCCCCGAGCGCTGTGAGGTCGTGCTCACCCCGTACGACCCAAGCTGGCCGACGAGTTATGAGGCACAGCAACAGCGGCTCGTCGCCGCCCTTGGCGCCAAGGCCCGAAGGATCGAACACATCGGGTCGACCTCCGTGCCCGGCCTGGTGGCCAAGCCGGTCATCGACGTGTTGCTCGTCGTCGACGACGTCCATGACGAGGCGTCCTACCTCGGGCCCCTGGAAGGGAGCGGCTACCTGCTGCGGGTGCGAGAGCCCGGGCACCGGATGCTGCGCACACCCGACCTCGGCGTGCACGTGCACGTCTGGTCCCAAGGCAACCCCGCTGTCGACGCATACCTGGCGTTCCGGGACCAGCTACGCGTGAGCAAAAATGACCGCGACCGCTACGCCGCGACCAAGCGTGAACTCGCCACCCGGCTCTGGCCGACGATGGACCACTACGCCGCCGCAAAGTCCGACGTGATCCGAGAGATCATGAATCGCCGACCGTGACGCCCATCCGGCCCCGCTGGACCAGCGCCAACGTCACGCAAGGGATCGGCTACCGGACGTCGCCGAGTGGGTCGTTCCTCGGCCCAGCCGCCGCTTCGCCGTGAGCGTGCTGGGGGTGTCCCCAGTATTGACGGTGTCGCTGGGTTCGATGAGCAGGACCTGCGCCCCCTGGGCAGAGATCGGCTGGTGGTGCACGCCGCGTGGCACGACGTACAACTGACCCGGACCGAGGGTGATCTCCGCGTCATCCAGCCGGATCGTCAGCGAGCCCGCCAGCACGAGGAAGACCTCATCGGTTTCTGGATGGCTGTGTCGAGTGAACTCCCCTTGCGTTTTGACCACTCGCAGGTCGTAGTCGTTCAGCGTCGCCACCGTGCGCGGCGACCAGAGCTCATCGAAGCCGGACAGGACAGCGGCAAGGTCCACTGGCTGGATCATCAGCCAAGCCTGCCCTGCGGACCGTCATGCGTCGAGTTGCGGCCTGGAAGCCGTTCAGTCCCAGGACGGCACCGGAGCGCTGCTCGAGGTCACTGGTCTGCGGGCGCGACCGGACGGCGAAGTTCTCCGCTGACATCATTGCGCGGGCGTTCGGCTTGCAAGACAGCTGACGGAAAGCTCCGCCAGACATACCGTCCACGTCATGCAGGCCCTTCCGGCGTTCGACGGCGGTGCGCTGATCCGTGCTCTCGACGCCCAACGTGACGACCGCGGGCTTACGTGGAGCACCCTCGCCGACGAGCTGTGGTAGCAGTCTGCTGACCTCAACGCCCAGCTGGCGGACCACTCCTTGTGCTCGGGGGCACTGGTGCGAACCGCGAAACGGGAGACGATGTCCTGTCAGTATGCATTGACACTGCTGCGCTGGATCCGCCGCGCGCCGGAGGACTTCCTGGTGGGTGCGGTCGTCGACGTGGGCGATGTCCGGCTGCCGGCGGCAGGGTCAGAACGTCGCCTGCGATGGACTCTCAGCGAGTTGCATGCCGCACTCAATGAGCGTCGACACCAGCGCCGGCTCACCTGGGCAGCATTGGCGGAAGAAATCCATTGCACGCCGAACAGGCTGACCAACCTCAAGACTGCCCGGCTGGCAGACATGGGCTTGGTCATGGGCATCACCCAGTGGCTCGGGCAGCCGGCCGCTCGCTTCGTTCATCCCGCCGAGTGGTGACAAAAGGTCTGACATCGAGTCCTCCGTGGTG
>JAYSQK010000021.1:0-11008 GCA_043721555.1 Frankiales bacterium | reverse complement strand
GCGGACCGCACCGTTCTCGCTTTGCGATCGACTCACGACGAAGTCGCGACGGTGGTGAGCGGTCTGTCGGACGAGGAGCTCACCTGGCCTTCCGGAGCGTCGGAATGGTCCATCGCCCAAGTGCTCTCTCATCTGGGTAGCGGTGCCGAGATCGCTCTCGCGACCGTACGGGCAGCGGTCGATGCGACGCCTGGCCCGAGCCCGGACTTCAACCAGCATGTCTGGGACCGTTGGAATGCGATGACCCCGCGGGAACAGGCCGCTGGTTTCCTCACCTTCGACGAGCAATTGGTGACGGCCTTGGAAGCCCTGCCCACCGCGCAGCGACAGGCGGTGCGGATCGAGTTGGCTTTCCTGCCGATGCCGTTGCCGCTGGCCGCCTACGCCGGGATGCGACTCAACGAAGCGGCTCAGCACAGCTGGGACGTGCGTGTTCCTCTTGACCCCGGGGCCGGCATTTCCGCGGAGACGGCGACCCTGCTCGCCGAACATTTCGCGGGTGACCTGAGCTTCTTGCTCGGGTTCACGGGCAAGGCGGATGCGATTGCCCAACCGGCCGTCATCGACATCCACGGGTCCGGCTTTGCCTTGGTTATCGCGGACACCGTCAGCGTGACGACCTCGCCATCGCCTCCAACCGCGACGTTTACCGGGCCGCTCGAGTCCGCGATCCGGCTGCTTGCAGGCCGTTTGCCGATCCGGCACATCCCCGACGACATCGCGGTCAATGGCAACATCACCCTCGACGATCTTCGCCGAGTGTTTCCTGGCTACTAGCGGCTTCCATCCCGACCGATCCCGACCCGGGAGCCGGGTCCATCGCCAAGAAGTCGAGCCGCGCGGCTCTGACACCAGAGCTCTTCCTCCGAACGGAAGCCGGGCAGTTAGCGGTCAGCAAGCCGTCGGACGAACGCTAGCCCAGACCAGGTGTCGTCGATGGCACAGACCTTGACGTCGACCAGGCCGCGGGCGAGCCCGAAGTCGCGGACATGACGCTCATTCAGGTCAGTCTGTTGTCCGCTGGTCCGCTTGGGCCAACAGACCCATAGCCGACCTGCGGCGGTCAGCCGAGGCGCGAGCTGATCCCAGCGACGCGCAAGCCGGGCCTGGCCAGGCGCGAAAAGCAGCACCACGTCGTACGGCGCGGAGTCAGCCCGTCGGTGTGCGTGGACGCCGTCCAGGGCGATGTCGCTCGGCGCGCCGTCAAGGAGCACTCGGCTGCCCGGGTGTGCACCCAACTTGCGCGGCAGCGGCGTCGACGAGTAACCCGCGGTCATAGAGCCAGCTAACCCAGGTGCAATGGGTCGACTGCGAGCGCCTGGGCACGCGCAGCCGATTCGGTGCGGGCGTAGCCGCACCAGCAACTGCCGGTAGACCGCGACGTGGGAGGAATGCCGAGAGCTGACGTCAGCGGAAGAACACCCCGTTTCGCTCGGCTCCGATCTCGGCAAAGACCGACGTGGAGGTGGCAGCCGGGTCCGAGGTGAAGGTGAAGTTCTTCGACGGCACGGCTGCTGACCAGGTCGCCGTCGCGGACCCCTCGATGCGATCCGTGACGAAGTGCTCAAGGAGGTCACGCACGTGTAGCCGGGCCTTGACCCCGTGCCACTGCATGACAAAAGACACGGTCGCTGGGTCGGAAGGCCCGTCCAAGAGAGCATTCTTCAGGGTGCCGTAATCCTCAACGTCCTGCTGGTGCACCCGCATCACAGCGCTCGCCTCGTCGAGGTCGACATGCACTGCACTCGTGGCGATATGCGTGGTCCAGAACAGACCCTTCGCCGGTCCCGCGTCGATGGTCCCTGGGTTGAAGTCGTGTATTTGAGTAGGTTTACCGGCCGAGTCCAACTGACTCGAATCGAAGAGGTCCATTCATATGAAGCCGAATGTGCCGAAGTGGCGCTGACCGTCGACCCCGACGTAGGTCCCCTGCATGAAGCGGTTGTCCAGGTCGAACGTCAGGCGCTTGTGGACCCCAGCCACCGTGCCCGTGCCGGCGCCGGTGATATGAGCGCCTCCAACAAAGCCCTTGAAATCGGTGATCTGCGACTCCTCCGCCCCCCGGATCGGCCCCGGGAAGTGGTGAATGAATACGCCAACCGGCGTGAGCACTCCACCCGGGATCGGACGCGGCAACACCGACGACTCACGGCGGTTGCCGGAGTCGTCGTCCGCGCCGGCCGCCCTCGCTGCGAGGGGCGACGGCACGAGCAGGATTCCAGCGGTCGCCGCCGCCATCCCGCCGATCACCTGTCGACGGGTCACCGACCTGGGCGTGGACAGTGCGTTGGTCATCGTCACGCTGAACCTCCCGACGGGACAACTGGGTCGCGGCAGTCCGGTCGACCGGGCCGTGACCCTTCCGCCTTACTCCTCTCCCGGCTAAACGTCAACCCGGGCCGACACATCCGCCGGTCAGGGGTCCCGGGTCTCGGCCCGGCTGAAGCGCAGGTGCGACCGCGACGGCGTCGGCCCACGCTGGTCCTGATACCGCGAGCCGTAGACGCTCGAGCCATATGGATGTTCGGCCGGCGAGCTCAGCGGCAGTACACAGATCTGGCCGATCTTCATGCCCGGATAGAGCTTGATCGGCAAGTTCGCGACATTGCTGAGCTCGAGCGTGACGTGGCCGCTGAAGCCCGGGTCGATGAATCCTGCCGTTGAATGCGTCAGCAGGCCGAGCCGACCCAGCGAGCTCTTGCCTTCCAACCTGGCCGCCAGATCGTCTGCCAGGCTGATGATCTCGAACGTCGACCCCAGCACGAACTCACCCGGATGCAGGATAAACGGCTCATCACCCTCCGGCTCGAGCAGCTCGGTCAGGTCGTCTTGCGCCGCGGCCGGGTCGATGTGGGTGTAGCGGTGGTTCGCGAACACCCGGAAGTAGCGGTCCAGCCGTACGTCGATGCTGCTCGGCTGCACCATCTCCGCGTCGTACGGCGTCACACCCAGGCGGCCGTCGGCGAGGGCGGCTTTGAGGTCGCGGTCCGAGAGCAGCACGAGGGCGAGGCTAGTAGACTCCACCTGCGAGCTGCGGGCGTAGTTCAGCGGCAGAACATCAGCTTCCCAAGCTGAGAACGCGAGTTCGATTCTCGTCGCCCGCTCCACTGTTCTCATCAGCGTTGCTGCAGGTGCGGCCGCTACCTCCCTAGCCCGCCGGGTCATCCGGTCGGGCCAGCAGCTCCTGCGCCGCGGCAGCAGGCGACCGCGTTCCATCAGCGACCTGCTTGAGCAGCGCCACGCCGAACGGGCTGCGGAGCCTGTCCTCCAGCTGCTGCGTCAGCCGGACGGTGGCGTACGCCCGGACTGCTGCGGCCGAGCGGGCGGCGCGCGCCTGGCTGAGCAGGCCGCTGCGCTCGAGGTGGTTGCGGTGCTCGCGCAGCGCATCGACGAGCTCGGCCACACCCACCCCGGTGTCAGCGCGCGTCGAAACGACCGGCACGCGCCAGCCTCCTACAGGGGTCGGGCGGAGCCTGAGCATGTCCTGCAGGTCACGTGCCGTCTCGCGTGCACCCTCGCGGTCGGACTTGTTGACGACGAGCACATCGGCGACCTCCAGGACGCCGGCCTTGCTCGACTGCACGGCGTCTCCCATGCCTGGGGTGGCGAGGACCACCGTCGTGTCAGCGTGGCGGGCGATCTCGACCTCGGCCTGGCCCACTCCCACCGTCTCGACGAGCAGGGTGGTGAAGCCGCACGCGCCGACGGCGCGCAGCATCGAGGGGAGGGCGGCGGACAGCCCGCCGAGATGGCCGCGATTGGCGAGTGACCGGATGAAGACGCCTACGTCACCGACGTGGCGGGTCATCCGCAAGCGATCGCCCAGGAGCGCCCCGCCGGAGTACGGGCTCGACGGGTCGACCGCGAGGATGCCGACCCGGATCTCGGCCGCGCGAAGACCCGCTGCAAGCGCGTCGATCAGCGTCGACTTCCCCGCGCCCGGGGAGCCGGTGATGCCGATGATGTGCAGCTCTGCCGCCGTGGGCAAGGCGAACGCCGTCTCGACCGCTGCGGGGTCACCCTTCTCGAGCAGGGAGAGCAGCCGGGCGAGCGCCAGCCGGTCCCCGTCCTGGACCCGACGTCCCAGCTCTTTCGCCGTCGCGGGGTGTGTCACGAGTCCGTGGCGTCGAGGGCCTTCACGAGCATCAGCCGCTCGAAGATGAGCACTGTCTCGTTGTCCTGGTTCACGACCTGGTCGTCGACGTGGATGAGCAGCCCTGGCTTGTTCTCGCGGCGCCGACTGTCCAGCACGGTGAGGCTCGCGGTGACAGTGTCCCCCGGCCTGACCGGCCGGCGGAAGCGCACGGTTCGCAGCTCCACCAGGCCCATGGCGCGGTGGTGGAGCAGCGGTTCGGTCAGGGCGATCGCGATGCCCAGCAACGCCGGCCCGTACAGGATGCGTCCTCCCATCGGGGAGTTCCGGGCCCGGACGTCGTCGTGGAACAGGGGGCTGATGGCGCCCATCAAGGCCGGCAGGAAGGCGATCTCCGCATCGGTGATCGTGCGGGACCCACCTTGCAGGCGTGCCCCGATCGCGAGTTCGTCGTGCATCTCGGGCGCGGTCATGATGCCGCCTGGATGACGCGGGGGGCCAGCTGCTCGAGCGGCGTCCGCACCGGGAAGACGTCAGCCACGCCCATCGCCCTCAGGGTGGCGGCGTCCTTTGCGGAGATGGTGCCGCCGACGACGATGGGCTTGGTCACGTCGGCGCCGTACTTGGCGAATTCCTCGTACACCTGCTGCACGAGCCCGAGGTGCGCCCCGGACAGGATGGACAGCCCGACGACGTCGACGTCCTCCTCCAGCGCCATGTGCGCTACCTCGGCTGCCGTTCGGCGCAGGCCGGAGTAGATGACCTCAAGGCCCGCGTCCCGCAGGGCATGCGCGACGACCTTCGCGCCGCGGTCGTGGCCGTCCAGACCGAGCTTGGCAACCAGCACCCGCACCCGAGGCTGTTCGACGGCACTGGGCGGGGATGTCATAGCGGCGGCTCCACGAAGTCTCCGAACACGGATCTCAGGGCGGTGACCATCTCGCCGAGGGTGGCGTCGGCGCGGGCGCAGTCCATCAGCAGCGGCATGAGGTTCGTCTCCACCCGGGCGGCCTCGCTGAGCGTCGCGAGCCGCCGCTGTGCCTCGGCCTCGTCACGCGCGGCGCGTACGGCGCGCAGGATCGCGATCTGCCGGTCGGCCACCTCGCTGTCGGGCGCGTGCACGGCCAGCTCCGGCTGCTCCTGATCCCCCACGAACAGGTTCAAGGCGACGATGGGCTTCGTGCCGTCCTGCTCGTCCTTCTCCTGCTGGTAGGCGGAACTCGCGATCTCACGCTGCATGTGGCCGCTCTCGATGGCCGCGACAGCGCCTCCCTGCAGGGCGATGTCCGCCATGATGGCGAGCACGGCGGCCTCGATGTCGTCCGTCATCTGCTCCACGAAGTAGGAGCCGCCGAGCGGGTCGGACGTCGCCGTAGCATCGGACTCGTAGCCGACGATCTGCTGGGTCCGGAGGGCGAGGCGGGCCGTCTCCTCGGTGGGGATGTCGAAAGCCTCGTCGTAGCCGGCGAGGAGCATGCCCTGGCAGCCGCCGAGGACGGCGCCGAGGCAGCCCAGCGTGCCCCGGATGATGTTGGCCTGCGGTTCGTTTGCCTGAAAGTGCGTGCCACCGACCGAGGCCGTGACCCGCAGCAAGGTCGAGGAGCGACGCTGCGCGCCGAACTGCTCGGTCAGTATCCGGGCCCAGATACGACGCGCGGCGCGGGTCTTTGCGGCCTCCTGCAGGAAGTCGCCGTAGTAATAGAACTGTGCCGACAAGCGCGGAGCGATCTTGTCGATGTCCAGGCCGCGCGCTTTGGCGTGCTCGAGATAGGCAACGGCGTTGGCGAAGGCGAAGGCGACCTCCTGCACCGCGGAAGCACCGGCGTCGCGCATGTCCGGGCCGCGGATCACCAGTGGGTAGAAGCGCGGCATCTCCTTGTTGCAGTACTCGAGGACGTCGCCGACCAGGCGGATACCGGCCGCCGGCGGGAAGATCCAGGTGCCGCGGGCGACGTAGTCCTTCAACACGTCGGTCGTCATGGAACCGTTGAGCTCGCCGGGCTTCAGGCCGCGACGCTCCATCGCCACGAGGAACAGTGCCAGGACCATCGGGGCTGTGCTGTGTGCGTTGAGCGAGATCCCGATCTCTTCCGCGGGGAGCCCGGCAAAGAGCCGCTCGAAATCGCGGACGCAATCCACCGCGACGCCGACCCGTCCCACCTCGGGTGCGACGCCTGGAGCGTCCGAGTCGAGTCCACACTGGGTCGGGAGGTCGAACGCCGCGCTGACCCCGTTATTGCCGTGGGCGATGAGAAATCGCCAGCGTTCGTTGGTGCTCTCCGCGTCGCCGAACCCCGAGTAGAGCCGCATCTGCCAGAGCCGGTCGCGGTACATCGCCGGATAGACGCCTCGCGCGAACGGGAACTCCCCGGGCAGGCCGATGTCGGGGTCGATCTGCTCCGGGCTGTACAGGATGTCGAGGTTGTCACCCGTCAGGCCGCGGCGCACGGCGAAGTCGCCGGTCTGGTTCCGCTCTCTCCACGCGGTCAGTGCGTCGGTCTCGGTCACGTGGGGCACTCCTCCGATCGACGGCGGCGTGGCGTCTGCTGCGTGCAGTGGCGATCGCGTCTCCGGCCCCGCACGCACGACCGTGGGGTCGTGTGTACACGAGCGTCGCTGACTGCACAAGCCTGTCAACCACGGTCGACAGGCGTGTTAGCTTCCTCGCGACGGCGGTACGCCAACGCGGCAGAGGCGGTGGAATGAGCGCGAGCCAGGCTGGGGAGCCCCGGGGGGCGGTCGAGATCTCGGGAGTGACTGAGCTGGACGTCCTCGTCGTCGGCGCGGGTTTCTCCGGGGTCTACATGCTCCACAAGGTTCGTCAGCTGGGTCTCACGGCGCGGGTCGTGGAGCGCGGCGACGACGTCGGTGGCGTGTGGTTCTGGAACCGCTACCCCGGCGCCCGCTGCGACGTGCAGTCGTTCGACTACTCGTACTCCTTCGACGAGCAGCTGCAGCAGGAGTGGCGGTGGACCGAGCGCTACGCCGCTCAGCCGGAGATCCTGCGCTACCTGCAGCACGTCGTGGAGCGCTTCGACCTGCGGCGCGACATCCAGTTCCAGACCGCGGTGATCAGCGCAGACTTCGACGTCCGGACCAACCGGTGGACAGTGCGCACCGACAACGGGCCTGTCTTCTCCGCCCGCTTCCTGATCATGGCGACCGGCGTCCTGTCCGCCACCAAGCGGCCGGACTTCCCCGGCCTCGAGGATTTCCAGGGCGACTGGTACCTGACTGCGGACTGGCCCAAAGACGGCGTCGACCTGACCGGCCAACGGGTCGGGCTGATCGGCACTGGCTCCACCGGCATCCAGATCACGCCGATGCTCGCCCAGCAGGCGGAGCACCTCTACGTCTTCCAGCGGACGCCGAACTTCAGCATGCCGGCTCGCAACCATCGGCTCGACGACGACTTCGACCGGACGCTGAAAGCCGGCTACCAGCAGCGTCGGACCGCCGGCAAGCAGACCGCTCGTGGCTACCCCTCACCGCCGGTCCTCGCCGACCGCCCTGCGCTCGAGCACTCGGCCGAACAGCGGCAGGCCGTGTACGAGCGGGTGTGGGCCAACGGGGGCCCGACCTTCACCAGCAGCTTCCCCGATCTGATCCTGAACAAAGAGGCCAACGACACCGCGGCCGACTTCGTCCGGACGAAGATCCGGGAAATCGTCAACGACCCGGTGACCGCGGAACTGCTCTCGCCCTACGACCACCCGCTCGGCACGCGGCGGCCGTGCGTCGACACCGACTACTACGCCACCTTCAACCGCGTCGACGTCACGCTCGTCGACGTTCGCAGCGCTGCGATCGACCGGATCGAACCGCACGGGCTGCGGACCGCGACCGCCAGCTACCAGCTCGACACCCTCGTGTTCGCCATCGGGTTCGATGCGATGACCGGCGCCCTGCTGCGGATCGACATCACCGGCGTCGACGGCCTTCCGCTCCGCAAAGCATGGGAGGACGGGCCGCACACCTACCTGGGTCTCGCCGTCGCAGGCTTCCCCAACCTGTTCATGATCACCGGGCCCGGGAGTCCGTCGGTCCTGACCAACATGGTCATGTCGATCGAGCAGCACGTCGAGTGGATCAGCGAGCTCCTCCGGCACGCCGGCGAGCACCGCGTCGAGCGCGTCGAGGCGCAACTCGATGCGCAGGAGGCATGGAGCAAGCATGTCGTGGAGGCAGCGGATGCGACGTTGCTGCCCCTGGCGAACAGCTGGTGGTCCGGGTCCAACATCCCCGGCAAGCCCCGCGTCTTCATGCCGTACGTCGCCGGGCTCGCCGTCTACGGCGAGAAGCTCCGGGACGTGGCCGACCGCGGCTACGACGGGTTCAACCTCGCCACCGGCTGACCCGCGCCCCAACACCGGACCCCGAAAGGAGGACGTCGATGTACGCAGGTCCCGTCACCGACGGCTTCCTCCACACGCCGTGGTTGGGCGCCGAGGACCCCGACTTCCCACGCGGCGACACCGTCGACTGGCAGGGCGATGCGCGGCTCCAGCGCGTGATGTCGACCTTCAACCACACGGGCGCAGATGGCGAGCCGGTGGGCCGGGTAGCGGCCCCGGAGCTGCTCGCGCAGATGGACAGCGCCGGCGTGACGTGCGGCATCCTGCCGGCCAAGGTCTACTACCGGTCGTCCGAAGAGGGGGTGCGCGCGGTCCACCGTGCCCTGGCTGAGGTGGCAGCAGGCTCGGCCGGACGCTTGCTCTGCGTTGGCACGATCGTGCCGCCAGAGCTCGGGCCAGGCACCTACTGGGACGTCATGCAGACCACCCGGATGCTGGAGGAGACGCGCCGCGATTACGGGTTTGTCGGCACGCACCTCACGCCGTCGCCATGGGGGATGGCCCCCAACCACAAGTGGTTCTTCCCGCTCTACGCGAAGCTCGTGGAGCTGGGGATGGCGCTGTTCGTGCACGTCGGCATGCCAGGGCCGCTGTGGCCCATGCAGCCGCACGACCCCGCCCACCTCGACGAGGTCGCCCTCGCCTTTCCGGAGCTGCGGATCATCGCTCACCACATCGGCGACCCGTGGACCGACATGTCGGTGCGGCTCGCCGCGAAGCACCCCCACGTCTACATCTGCACCTCCGCCTGGTCGCCGAAGCGCTACCCGGAGTCGCTGATGGAGTTCCTGCGAGGTAGATGGCACGGAACCGCCGGGAGCGACAAGGTGCTGTACGCCTCCGATTACCCGCTGCTCGACATGCAGCGCACGACCGCAGACGCGCGCGCGCTGCAGCTGCCGGACGCGAAGCTCGCCGCCGTCCTGCACGACAACGTCCAACGACTGTTCTGGTCGGCGTGAGGAGACAGAGCTGTGACGTCGTTCGCTGACGGACCGCTGGCCGGGGTGACGGTCCTCGACCTGACCAGGAACCTGGCCGGTCCCTACTGCACGATGATCCTGGGTGACCTGGGCGCCCGGGTGATCAAGGTGGAACGGCCGGGGGTCGGGGACGACACACGGCAATGGGTACCGCCCACCTGGGGAGAGCACAGCTCGCTGTTCCTGGCCCTCAACCGCAACAAGGAGAGCATCACGGTCGACGTCGACACGCCGGGTGGAGCGCAGGTCATCAAGGACCTGGCCGCGACGGTGGACGTCATCGTGGAGTCCAACCGCAGCGGGAGCCTGGACAAGCGGGGCCTGGGCTTCGAGCAGCTCCGCGAGGTCAACGCGCGCATCGTCTACTGCTCCATCAGCGGGTTCGGCAGCACCGGGCCGGACAAGGACCGACCGGGTTACGACACCATCGTGCAGGCGGCATCGGGTGTCATGAGCATCAACGGGGAGCCTGGCTCGGCCCCCTCTCGCGTCGGCGCCTCGATCATCGACCAGGGCACCGGCGTGTGGGCGGCGCTGGGCGTCCTCGCCGGCCTGCGCCAGCGCGACGCCTCGGGGCAGGCGCAACAGGTGGAGACCAGCCTCATGGAGACCGGCGTCTCCTGGATGGGCTACTACGCAGCCAACTACCTCGCCAGTGGCGTCGTCGCGTCGCCGCAGGGCTCGCGGCACGCCCAGATGGCGCCGTACGAAGGGTTTCTGACCAAAGACGGGTGGATCTTCCTGGCCGCCTTGAACGACAACCTCTTCCGTCGCCTGTGCCAGGCCCTGGACGCCGGGGAGATCGCCGACGAGCCGCGGTACACCACGAACGCGCAGCGCATCAAGCACCGCGACGAGCTGCACCAGCGCCTGGCCGAGCTGCTGCAGGACAAGGACGCGGCCGAGTGGGAGCAGCTGTTCATCGGCAAGGGAGTGCCGTGTTCGCGGGTGCAGACGATCGATCAGGTGCTCGTCGACAAGCAGGTCGAGGCGCTCGGCATGGTGCGTCCCTGGCCGCACCCCGATGTCGCCGACCTCCGTCTGGTCGACCACCCGCTGTCCTACAACGGGGTCCGGTCCTTCCGCCACGAGGCGCCGCCCGCACTGGGGGAGCACTCGCACGCCATCCTCGAAAGCCTCGGCTACTCGCCGGAGGCCATCGCAGCGGTGCTGGGATCAGCCCCCCTCGTGGAAGAAGGCAAGCCATGCGCGACCTGACGGTGTCTCCTGCGGCCCGGCTGCCGATCGACGGTCGGGCGAGGCAGATGTTCATCGGCGGCCGCTGGTGCGACGCGTTGTCCGGCGAGACGATGGAGACCCGGAACCCCGCTACGGGCGAGCTGCTGGCCCTGGTCCCGAGATCCGGTGCCGACGACGTCGATGTGGCAGTGGCTGCTGCGCGAGCCGCCTTCGAAGGCCCGTGGCAGCGGGTCCGGCCGGCGGAGCGGCAATTGCTCCTGCTGCGCATCGCCGACCTGTTCGAGCGGCACTGGGAGGAGCTCACGCTCTCGGACACCCTCGACATGGGCAAACCCCTCCAGCGCAGCCGCGCCGACAAGGGGCGCGTCACCGGGATG
>JAYSQK010000020.1:0-3010 GCA_043721555.1 Frankiales bacterium | reverse complement strand
ACCTCGAGGCCGGCGGCCTGCAGTGAGCGGATCGCGGTCTCTCGGCCCGAGCCCGGGCCCTTCACGAACACGTCGACCTTCTTCATGCCGTGCTCCTGCGCCTTGCGGGCCGCGTTCTCAGCGGCCATCTGCGCGGCGAACGGCGTCGACTTGCGGGAGCCCTTGAACCCGACGTGACCGGCGGAGGCCCAGCTGATGACGTTGCCCTGCGGGTCGCAGATGGACACGATCGTGTTGTTGAACGTGCTCTTGATGTGCGCGTGCCCGTGGGCAATGTTCTTTTTCTCCTTGCGCCGGACCTTCTTGACACCGGCGCCGGTGCGGGTCTTGGGAGGCATCTACTTCTCCTGGCTGAGGTGGTCGGTGGGCCGCTGCACGTGACCCACTACTTCTTCGGCTTCTTCTTGCCGGCAACGGTCTTCTTCGGGCCCTTGCGGGTCCGCGCGTTGGTGTGCGTGCGCTGGCCGTGGACCGGCAGGCCGCGGCGGTGCCTGATCCCCTGGTAGCACCCGATCTCGATCTTGCGACGGATGTCCTGCGCCACCTCGCGGCGCAGGTCCCCCTCGACCTTGTAGTTGGCGTCGATCCAGTCGCGGAGCTTGACGAGGTCGTCCTCGGCCAGGTCCTTGACGCGCACGTCCGGGGAGACCCCGGTCTCGGCGAGCGTCTTCTGGGCTCGGGTGCGGCCGATGCCGTAGATGTAGGTGAGCGCGATCTCCAGCCGCTTCTCGCGGGGGAGGTCGACGCCGGCAAGGCGTGCCATGGGCTGTCTCTCTTCATTCGGCGGAGGTCTGACGCGACCGTCCCCTCCCAGCCCGGGTGGGGCCCCGGCCTCCGACCGGGGGTACCGCACCACCTCTCGGTGGTGCGGGTGGACGCGCTGTGCTTGGAACCCGACTGCGTGCTGGTGGTGCTAGCCCTGCCGCTGCTTGTGGCGAGCGGTGGACGCGCAGATCACCATGACGCGGCCGTTGCGACGGATGACCTTGCACTTGTCGCAGATCGGCTTGACGCTCGGCTTGACCTTCACGGACTCGATCCCTGGTCGGCGCACGGCCACGGCGGCCGGACGAGGTGGTGGAACGGACTACTTGTAGCGGTAGACGATGCGCCCGCGGGTCAGGTCGTAGGGCGAGAGCTCCACGACCACCCGGTCCTCGGGAAGGATGCGGATGTAGTGCTGGCGCATCTTGCCGCTGATGTGCGCCAGCACCTTGTGGCCGTTTTGCAACTCGACGCGAAACATCGCGTTGGGCAGCGGCTCGACCACCCGGCCCTCGATCTCGATGGCCCCATCTTTCTTCGGCATGTCCCCTGATTCAGTCGGTGGTCCGTCGGTAGGTTGGCTGCACCTGTGGTGGCACAGTCCACGGACGACACCCGAGGAACCACGCAGAGCGCATGACGACGAGCGCCGGTCACAGACCGACGGCATATCGTACGTCGGGACTGGCCCAACCACCAAACCGGTCAGCGGGCCGACGTGCCCAGCCGACCAGCCCCGCCGTCGAACGCGGTCAGCACCCACGGCCCGTCGGGGGTCACCGCCACCGTGTGTTCCCAGTGCGCGGCCTGCCGGCCGTCTTGGGTCACGACGGTCCAGCCGTCGTCGAGCTCGCGCACCTGCGGCGTCCCGAGCGTGGCCATCGGCTCGACGGCCAGCACGATGCCGGCCTCGAGCCGCATCCCTCGGCCGGGTCCCTGGGGGGCCAGGTTCGGCACGTACGGCGGCTCGTGCATCGACCGGCCGATCCCATGGCCGGTGTAGTCCTCGAGTAGGCCGTAGCCGTGCGGGCGCACCACCGACTCGACCGCGGCGCCGACGTCGGAGAGCCGGCCACCGAGTTGGACAGCAGCGAGCCCGGCCCACAGCGCGCGCTCGGTCACCGCCGAGAGCTCGAGCACGGCCGGCGCGCACTGGCCCACCGCGACCGTGACCGCCGCGTCGCCATGCCAGCCCGCCAAGATCGCCCCGCAGTCGATCGAGACGAGCTCGCCCTCGACCAGTAGCCGGTGCTCGCTCGGGATGCCGTGCACGACCTCGGCGCCGACCGAGGCGCAGATCGTGGCCGGGAAGCCGTGGTAGCCCAGGAAGGACGGCACCGCCCCGGCCTCGGTCATGACCGCAGCGCAGATCCGGTCGAGCGCGCCGGTGCTCACGCCCGGAGCGACCGCCTCGGTCATCCGGGCGAGCGCCTCGGCGACGACCAGGCCGGCCCGGCGCATCAGGGCGAGCTGCGCGGGGGTCTTGACGGTGACCCCCCGAGGGCGCCGGGCGCCGCGGCTCACGGGTCGTGTTGCAGCGGACGCAGCGCGTCGATCGCCCGCTGGGTCACGTCATCGACCGGGCCGGTGGCATCGAGCCCGATCAGCACACCCCGGCCGGCGTAGTAGTTGACGAGCGGCGCCGTCGACAGCTCATAGACCTCGAGCCGGTTCTTGATCGTCTCGGCCTGGTCATCGTCACGCTGGTACAGCTCGCCCCGGTCGACGTCGCAGACCCCCTCGACCGCCGGCGGGTCGAAGTCGACATGCCAGATCCGGTTGCAGGTCCGGCAGGTCCGGCGCCCCGATAGCCGGCGAACCACCTCGTCGGAGTCGACGACCAGCTCGAGCACGACGTCGAGCTTGGCGTCGGCGGTCTCGAGCAGGATGTCGTCGAGCACCTGTGCCTGCGGCACCGTCCGCGGGAAGCCGTCGAGCAGGAAGCCGGCGGCCGCGTCCGGCTCCTTGAGCCGCAGCCGGACCATCTCGATCGTCACGTCGTCCGGGACGAGATCCCCCCGGTCCATGTACGCCTTGGCCTCCAGGCCGAGCGGCGTGCCGGTGCTCACGTTGGCGCGGAAGATGTCGCCCGTCGAGATGGTCGGCACGCCCAGGTGCCGGGCGATGAACTGGGCCTGGGTCCCCTTGCCCGCTCCGGGTGGCCCGACCAGGACGAGGCGCACTAGCGCAGGAAGCCTTCGTAGTTGCGCAACATGAGCTGGCTCTCGACCTGCTTGACCGTCTC
>JAYSQK010000019.1:0-9192 GCA_043721555.1 Frankiales bacterium | reverse complement strand
GGACCTGGCCGACAACCCCCTGATCAGACAAGCCGCCGGACCACCCAGATGACCCCGCCCCACCGGCCCAGCACCCACTGGGCCACACAGGCATGCCCGATGGGGCAGGTCGCGCCGCTACGGTGGGCCGCATGGCACGCACCTTCCAGGTCACCTTCGACGCCACCGACCCGCACGCGCTGGCCGGCTGGTGGGCGGCCCTGCTGGGCTATCAGGTCGAGGACCTGCACGACGGCGTCCAGCAGCTGCTCGCCGACGGCATCGTGACGGCCGACCAGGTGCTGACCGTTGACGGCCGGCTGACCTTCGCCGACGCGACCGCCGCCGGCGACCCGGACGGCCGCGGCCCGCGGTTGTACTTCCAGCGGGTGCCCGAGCCCAAGTCGGCGAAAAACCGGGTCCACCTCGACGTCCAGCTCGACGGCGATCTCGACGAGCAGGTCGAGCGGCTCCGAGGCACCGGAGCCGGCTTCGTCCGCTTCGACAGCCAGCCCGGCCACCGGTGGGCAGTCATGCAGGACCCCGAGGGCAACGAGTTCTGCGTCACGCCGCAGCCGCCCAGCCGCTGAGCCGCGCGCCGTACTAGCGTCAGGGCGTGCCGCCACGTCCCCGCGCCGTCCGGAGCAAGCCCGCCCACCCGTCGTACGCCGTCGAACGTGCCCGTCTCGGCAACGGGTTGCGGGTCGTGGTGAGCCCCGACCGCACCAGCCCGGTGGTCGCCGTGGGGGTCTACTACGACGTCGGCATGCGCAGCGAGCCGGCCGGTCGCACCGGCTTTGCGCACCTGTTCGAGCACCTGATGTTCCAGGGCTCGGCGAGCCTTGGCAAGACCGAGCACTTCACCCACGTGCAGGGCGCCGGCGGCACCTTGAACGGCTCGACGCACGTCGACTACACGAACTATTACGAGGTGCTGCCGAGCAACGCCACCGAGCTCGCGCTGTTCCTCGAGGCAGACCGGATGCGCTCGATCGCGCTGACGCAGGACAACCTCGACAACCAGGTCGCGGTCGTGCAGAACGAGATCCGGGTCAACGTCCAGAACCGGCCCTACGGCGGCTTTCCCTGGATCTCGATGCCCCCGGTGCTGTTCGACTCGTTCGCCAACGCCCACGACGGCTATGGCTCCTTCGTCGACTTGGAGGCGGCGTCGCTCGGCGATGCGAAGTCGTTCTTCGATCGCTACTACGCGCCCGGCAATGCCGTGTTGGTCGTGGCCGGCGACGTCGACGTGCCGCAGGTAATGAGCTGGGTGGAGCAGCATTTCGGTGACATCGCCGGACGCAAGGTCGCCGGACCGCCGGCGTTCACCGAGCCACCGTTGACGAGTGAGCGGCGCGGGGTCGTCCAGGATGCGTTGGCACCTGCGCCGGCGGTCGCGATGGCCTGGCGCACACCTGATCCAGCTGATCTCGAGGGCTACCTGCCGCACGTGGTGCTGGCCGAGGTGCTGACCGACGGCGACGCGGCGCGGCTCAACGACCGGTTGTTGCTGCGCGACCGCATCGCCACCAGTGTCGGCGGTTATCTCGGGGTCATGGGCGATCCGCTCGATGCCCGCGATCCCACCCCACTGCTGCTCGAGGTGCACCACGCACCCGAGGTGCCGGTCGACCGGGTCGTCGCCACCATCGACGAGGAGCTGGAGCGGCTCGCGACCGACGGGCTCGTTGCCGGCGAGCTGGACCGCACCGTCGCCCGGATGACCGCGCGCTATCTGCGCGACATCGATCCGGTCCTCGGCCGGGTCACCACGATGGCGGTGCTCGAACAGCAACGCGGCCGCGCCGAGCTCATCAACGAGCTGCCAGCGCTGATGGCGGCCGTCACCGCCGAGTCGGTGCAGGCCGCCGCGGCGACCTTGGGCCGCGACAACCGTGCGGTGCTCGAGCTGCGCCCCTCCGGCGGGGTGTCGTCGTGACCGGTCCCCGTCCCATCCCGGCGCTGACCAAGCCGCGTCCGGCGAAGGTCCCCACCGTCGTCGACACCGTGCTCGACAACGGCCTTCGGTTGCTTGCCGTACGCCGCCCCGGGGTGCCCCTGGCCGAGCTACGGCTGCGGATCCCGTTCGCCGGGCCGGCCGGCAAAGCCGGCGACGGTCACATCGCGCGGGCCCAGCTGCTCGGCGACACCCTGCTGTCCGGCACCGACCGGCGCACCGCCTCGCAGCTCGCCGTCGACCTGCAGGCGCTCGGCGGCCAGCTGTCCGCCAGCACCGACGCCGATCGGCTCAACCTCGGCGGGTCGGTCCTGACCAGCGGCCTGCCGGGTCTTCTCGAGCTGCTCGCCGAGGTGCTGACCGGTGCGGCGTACCCGAAGTCCGAGGTCGAGGGTGAGCGCGACCGGCTGGTGCAGGAGCTGGCGATCCACCGCAGCCAAGCCGGTGTGGTGGCCCGTGAGGCGCTCCTCGCGCGGATGTACGGCGACCATCCCTACGGTCGCGACCTGCCGAGCGCCGACAGCGTCGAGGCGGTCCGGCCGAGGCACCTGCGGAGCCTGCACGCCGGCCGGGTGGTGCCTGCCGGGAGCATCCTCACCGTCGTCGGCGACCTCACCCCGGCGCGGACCACAGGGCTTGTGCAGCAGGCACTCTCGGCCTGGACGGCAACCTCTGCGGCGGTGCCCACCCCGGCCCTACCGGCGCAGCACGGTCGGCGGGCAGTGCTGCTCGACCGGCCAGGCGCGGTCCAGACGACGATGCGTTTCGGGGGCGACGCCCCGTCGCGTACTGCGCCGGACTACGCCGCGTTCACGCTCGCCAACCTGGTGTTCGGTGGGTATTTCAGCTCCCGCTGGGTGTCCAACATCCGCGAGGACAAGGGTTACACCTACAGCCCCCACTCAGGTGTCGACCACCCGCCGGCCGGCTCGCGGTTCGTCGCCGGCGCCGATGTGGCCACCGGGGTCACGGCGCCGGCGCTCCTTGAGACGCTCTACGAGCTCGGCCGGATGGCGACGGTGGCGGTGAGCCAGAACGAGCTCGATCAGGCCCGCCGCTACGCCATCGGCTCGATGGCGCTCGGCACCTCGTCGCAGGCCGGCCTGGCCAGCACCCTGAGCCAGCTCGCCGGCGCGGGCCTCGGCGTCGAGTGGCTCCGCGATCAGCCCAAGGCCCTGGCCGGGGTGACCGTCGCCGACGTCCTCGCCGCCGGCGACCGATGGCTCGCCCCCGCGCGGCTCACTCCGGTGCTGGTCGGCGACGCCGCTGTCGTGGCCGGTCCGCTGCGGGCCCTGGTCGAGCTCGAGACGCCTTGATCGTCCCCGCACTGTCGCGGGCGACGGTCGACCGGGACGCCGCCACCCGCGACGACGACGCGGCGCTGAGCCGGCTGTGGTCGGCCGCCCGGGTGCTCGTCGTCGACGACAGCAGTGCGTTGGTGGACGGCACCGACCTCGTGCTCGTCGAGCCCGGTGAGGCGCCGGCCGGTGACCGCCTCTACCTCGGCAGCGAGGACGGCGTGCCCTACTTTGCGGTGAGCGGCGCCCTGCCGCGGCGCCTGGGGGCGCGGCCGCAGCATCTTCGCGACGTCGGGGCGCTGCTGGGCGACCGCGACGCCGGCCTGCTGGTGCACGCCGTGGGCCTGGCCAACTGGCACGCCACGCATGTGCGGTGTCCGCGCTGCGGGGCGCCGACCGAGAGCACCCGCGGCGGCGCCGTACGACGGTGCGTCGAGGACGGCTCGGACCATTTCCCGCGCACCGACCCGGCGGTCATCATGCTCGTCACCGACGGCGCGGACCGGTGCGTGCTCGGCCGCCAAGCGATCTGGCCGGCCGGGCGCTACAGCACCCTCGCCGGTTTCGTCGAGCCTGGCGAGAGCGCCGAGATGGCCGTGGTCCGCGAGGTCGAGGAGGAGACGGGCATCGCGGCCCGCGAGATCGTCTACCGCAGCAGCCAGCCGTGGCCCTTCCCGGCCAGCCTGATGCTCGGGTTCTGGGCGGTCTGCGACGCCGACGCGGTCCCGCACGCCAAGGACGGCGAGCTCGAGGACGCCCGCTGGTTCACCAGGGACGAGCTGCGGGGCAGCGATGCGGTCCTGCCCGGGCCGGTTTCGATCGCCTACCGGCTCATCACCGACTGGCTGGACGAGGCCTGACGGCTCACGGCCATCGCACAGCCGGCCGGAGTGGATCCTCCGCGCGCACCAGCACGTCACACAGCAGGCTGGGCTGCACCAGTTCGTCGTACGACGTGAACGCCGGCAGCTGCCAGGCCGGTATCCCCCGCCGGAGCAGGGCCGCAGCCGACAGCGCCACGTGCACGACGAGCTCGGCCGGCAAGCCCAGCCCGAGCAGGAAGCATCCGTCGACGAGCAGCACCGCGCGCGGCGGGAGCGGGCGCCGGGGCTGGCGGGCGGAGCGGTCCCGGTCGACGTCCCAGAGCGACGTCAGGACGGTCCCGTCGGCCTCCAGGACCTCCCGGCGCAGCGCCCCGACGTCGAGCCAGCTGTCCCGGAACGCCTCGACGTCCTCGCGCCCGTCCTGCAGGCGCTCACCGGCCGGTCGCCAGAAGTCCCGGGCGCAGATCCGGACGGGGGTCCGGCCGGCGGCGGTCAACCCGTCCACGAGGTCGTCGGCAACGCCGTGCCCGCCGATGCCGTCCAGCAGCACTCGAGGCACGCCAGGCACCTCGGCCAGCCGGTCGACGAGACCACCGGCGAGGGTCGCCGGGGTCTGCGGGAGCAGCGCCTGCCCGGTCAGCGCCGCCCGGCCAGCTCCGGGGGCAGCGGGACGGCGTGGTCGGCCGCAGACGCGACCACCTCCCGGGCCAGGTCGTGCACCTTGCGCCCGCGGGACCGGGCGACCTTGCGCAGCCGCTCGAACGCCTCGCGGGACGAGCTGCCCTGGCGTTCGGTCAGCACACCGATGGCCTGCTCGACGACCACCCGGGCGGCGAGTGCGTGCTCGAGTTGCTTTACCGACAGGCGTAGCTGCCCGACCTCGTCGAGGGCCTGGTCGGTCTTGGCCGGTCGGCCACCGGGGGTGAGCTCGGCGGCGAGCAGATCAGCCAGCACCATCGCGCTGGTGAGGTCGCCGGTCGGTTCGCCGCCGACCTCCCAACCGCCACCGGGGCTGCGCCGGATCACGACGCCCTCGCGGGTCAGCGGGCCAAGGTGCGTGGCGATGACCTGAGCAAGTTTGCGGAGCACCTCGATGGTCTCCTCGGCCACCACCACGTTGCTGCGGTCGATGCCGCACAGCGTCGCCACGACCTCGCCGGCGGCATCGCGCACCGGCACCCCGACGTAGGAGGTGATGCCGAGCTCGGTCCGGACCGGCACATCGGCGTACGCCGGGTCGATGGCCGCGTCGGACGTCGTCGAGGGGGCGCCGGCGAGCAGGCGGTGGCAGAACGAATCGGTCCGGTCGGCGACCTGTCCCTCGGACAATCCCGGCCACTCGGCGGTGGTGTGGACCTTCTCGAAGGTGAATGTGTCCTTGCTGAGCCCGCCGAGGAAGACGACCTCCATCCCGAGCAGCGTCGCCGCGGTTGACAGGACCGCCTCGATCGCGGGATGGCTCAGACCGGAGGTGAGCACGAGATCTCCAGGGGCAGGGGTGACGCCGAACAGGTGGCGAGCAAGCATCGCCCACTCCGCCGCGGAAGTCACACCTTGCACCTGTCTGGTCAGCTGGCGAGCTTGTCCTTGACCTGCGCGAGGCTCGGGTTGGTCAGCGCAGTGCCGTCGGGAAACACCACCGTCGGGACCGTCTGGTTGCCGCCGTTGACAGCCATGACGTAGTCAGCCGCCTGCGCGTCGTGTTCGATGTCGACCGTGTCATAGCCGACGCCCTCACGGTCGAGCTGCTTCATCAGTCGGTGGCAGTAGCCGCACCACGAGGTGCTGTAGATCGTCATCTGGTCGGCCACTGAGCGCTCCTCCTGGGATGGGTGTCTGCGGCGTCAACAGCCAACGTGTCCCCGGCCTTCCCGGGCGCCCGACCTGGGAGACTGCCTGCGTGACCCCGGATCAGCTGCTCGATGCCCTCGACCCCGAGCAGCGTGCGGCCGCGAGGGCGGTCAGCGGTCCGGTCTGCATCTTGGCCGGCGCCGGCACCGGCAAGACCCGCACGATCACCCATCGTGCGGCGTACGCCGTGCAGTCCGGTGCCGTCGCTCCGAGTGCCCTGCTGGCGGTCACCTTCACGGCGCGGGCAGCGGGGGAGATGCGCACCCGGCTCCGTCTGCTCGGGGCCGGCGGGGTCCAGGCGCGCACCTTCCACGCGGCGGCGATGCGCCAGCTCGGCTATTTCTGGCCGAAGGCCGTCGGGGGCCCGCCGCCGACCCTGCTCACCAACAAGTTCGGCCTGGTCGGCAACGCCGCCGCCCGGGCCCGCCTGCGCCCCGGCACCAGCGAGTTGCGTGACCTGCTGAGCGAGCTGGAGTGGGCCACCTGCACCCTGGTCAGCCCAGACGACTACCCCGCCGCCGCCGTCGCCGCCGGCCGGACCCCGCCGTACGACGGGGCGGTGGTGGCCCAGGTCTACGCCGGCTACCGCGATCTCAAGCAGGCCCAGGGCGTCGCGGATTTTGACGACATGCTGCTGCTGACCGCGGGGATCCTGGAGGAGCACGCGGACGTCGCCGCGGAGTTCCGGTCGCAGTACCGCAGCTTCGTCGTCGATGAGTACCAGGACGTCACGCCGCTGCAGCAGCGGTTGCTCGATGCCTGGCTCGGCGACCGCGACGACCTGTGCGTCGTCGGCGACGCCCATCAGACCATCTACAGCTTCACCGGCGCGACGCCTACCTACCTGCTGCGGTTCCGGGAGCGTTGGCCGGCCGCGACCGAGGTCCGGCTGGTGCGCGACTACCGTTCCACCCCCGAGGTGGTGGCGCTGGCCAACGGGGTCATCGCCAGGGCGACGGCGACGACCGCCCGCCTCGAGTTGCTCGCCCAGCGACCGCCCGGCCCGGCGCCGAGGTTCGCCGAGCACGACGACGAGCCGGCGGAGGCGGTCGCCGTGGCCCGCCGGTGCGCGCAGCTCATCGCTGCAGGCACCCCGGCCGCCGAGCTCGCTGTGCTCTACCGGATCAACGCGCAGTCGGCGGCCTACGAGACAGCGCTGGCGGATGCCGGAGTCCCTTACCTGGTGCGCGGCGGCGAGCGCTTCTTCGACCGGGCGGAGGTCCGGGAGGCGCTGCTCATGCTGCGTGGTGCGGCCCGGGCCGGCGACACCGACGCGCCCGTGGGGCTCGCCGACGCGGTGACCGAGGTGTTGCGGACGGTCGGCGGGTGGGCGCCGGACGCGCCGCCCGCCGGTGCCGGGGCGGTCCGCGAGCGCTGGGAGTCCCTGGCCGCGTTGCACCGGCTCGCCGTCGACCTGGCCGGCGCCGATCCCGTGGCGGGCCTCCGCGAGCTCGTGGCTGAGCTCGAGGAACGGGCGGCCGCGCAGCACGCACCGACCGTCGACGGGGTCACCCTGGCGTCGTTGCACGCCGCCAAGGGGCTCGAGTGGGACGGCGTCTTCCTGGTCGGCCTGGTCGACGGGACGCTCCCGCTCGTGCACGCCGACACCCCGGAGCAGGTCGAGGAGGAGCGGCGCCTGCTCTACGTCGGCATCACCCGGGCCCGCGAGCACCTGTCGCTGTCCTGGGCGCTGGCCCGCAGCCCCGGGGGTCGGGCCACCCGCCGTCCGTCCCGCTTCCTCGACGGGTTGCTGCAGGGCGTGACGTCGCGGGCCACCGTCCCCGGTGCCTCCAAGTCGGCCCGGAGCAGGGGAGCCGGGCCGGTGTCCTGCCGGGTCTGCGGCGCCGCCCTGGCCGAGGCCGTCGACCGCAAGCTCGGCCGGTGCGCGACCTGCCCGGCCGACCGGGACGAGGCCTTGTTCGAAGCCCTCCGCACCTGGCGGGCGGCCCGGGCCAAGGAGCTCGGCCAGCCGGCCTACTGCGTGTTCACCGATGCGACCTTGACGGCCATCGCCGAGCAACGACCGGTCTCGGTGGCCGCGCTGGTCAAGATCCCCGGCATCGGCCAGCGCAAGCTCGACACCTTCGGTGAGGACGTCCTGACCCTCGTCGGCAGCGCAGCCGCCGTCAGTGCATCAGGCGGCTAGGCACGCGACTGCCGTAAAAAGGCATTGCCGTCACCAGCCCGACTGCTCTACCGTCCCAACAACGCCGTCAGCGGATGCTGACGAACGACCGCAGGAGGTGCCGCATGGACCTGACTTTGACCGCCACGTCGGCCGCCGCCTCCCTCGCGCACCCCTTTATGCCGCCCGTCATGGGGGCTGAGGGGACAGCTGTGTCCGGCGCGCGCATCGGTGCCGTCGCCGGCCTCGTCCCCGTCGCCGGCGTCGTGGGCACCAATGCCCCGGCGTACACGCCCGCCTTCCGACTCGTCACCGACAGCCACACCGATGCCACCCAGGTCCCACCTCGAGGACGACCGGTCTGACACCAGACCAGCCGACTTCGAGGCCGCGGAACCCACCTGGGTTCCGCGGCCTCTTGCATGTCCAGCCCACCCGCAGCGCCAGCAGCCCACCGAGACCCGGCGGGCCACCCGTACCGAGGAAGTCCCGACCGATGTCCACCCAGACCTGTACCGAGCCGTTCGAGACCGCGTTCGCACCTGAGCCCCAGGCCCGCCGGACCCGATGTCTGCCGTGTCACGGCGCCGACCCCGACCTGTGGTTCGCCGAGTCACCAGCCGATGTCGAGGCCGCCAAGGCCATCTGCACGCCGTGCCCACTGCGCGAGGCCTGCCTCGCCGGTGCGCTCGAGCGCGCCGAGCCGTGGGGCGTGTGGGGCGGCCAGCTGGTCCTCGCCGGCGTGATCGTGCCCCGCAAGCGCCCCCGCGGCCGTCCCCGCAAGGACGACCCGGCCAACCGCCCGATCCAGACCGACGCCGCCGCCTGAGCGGTGCGTCGTCCCCCGTTTGCCTTTCTTCCAGGAGATTCGCCATGCACACGCTGCTGTTCGAACAGATCGCCAAGAGCCTCGCGCTCGAACGACAACAGCAGGCGGCGGCCGACAACCGCGCCGCCCGCCTGCGTGCCGTACGACGTTGGAAGCGCCGCCAGGAAAACGCCGAGCGCCACGTGCGCCTGCTCCTGCTCCGCTAACCGCTCCCTCCCACCCACTCCGGTGATCCACTGTGAGACTGGTAGTGCTGTTCCCGGCGGGGACTGACCCGCTGATCCACCGACACCGTGAGGTTGTCTTGCTTCCGACTTGTCGTGCTC
>JAYSQK010000018.1:0-4991 GCA_043721555.1 Frankiales bacterium | reverse complement strand
GGCGTGCCGGTCGATCCGGGAGGCCCGCCCCGAGACGAAGGTGATCATGCTCACGTCGTACGCCGACGATGACGCGCTGTTCGCCTCGATCATCGCCGGCGCCTCGGGCTACCTTTTGAAACAGACGCGCGGTCAGGCCGTCGTCGACGCGATCACCGCGGTGGCGGCGGGCCGCTCGCTCCTCGATCCGGACGTCACCGGCAAGGTGCTCCAGCGGCTTCGCGAGAGCCGCGCCGAGGACCCGGCACTCGCATCATTGACCGAGCAGGAGCGCAAGGTGCTCGTCGGGCTCGCCGAGGGAAAGACGAACCGCGATATCGGCGAGACGCTGTTCCTGTCCGAGAAGACGGTCAAGAACTACGTCAGCAACCTGCTGGCCAAGCTCGGCTTGCAGCGGCGGACCCAGGTCGCCGTACTCGCCACCGAGGTACGCCGGGCCGACGGCTGAGCCCGGTGGCGTGCGGCCCGCCGCGATGGGGTAGGCAAGGCCCTGATGACTGCCAGTGATGCCCAGGAACCGCGGTGACCGACGCCGACCCGTTCGTCGCCGTGCTGCCCTGCACGCCGATGTCGGCCGGGGTGGCCCGCAAGCTCACCACCGAGCGCTGTCTCGAGTGGGGCACCCCGTCGTTGTGCAGCGACCTGGCGCTGGTCGTCACCGAGTTGGTCGCCAACGCCGTGCGGCACGCCGGCACCGACATCACCGTGCGGCTGTCGCGCCTCGGTGACGGGGTGCGGGTCGAGGTGGCGGACGGCTCGACCCGACCTCTGCGGCCACGATCGGCATCGTTGGCTGACGAGGGCGGCCGGGGGTTGCTGCTCGTCGATGCGCTGTCCACCAGGTATGGCGTCCAGGCCGAACGCGATGGCAAGCTCGTCTGGGCCGAGCTGCTGCCCGAACCGTCGACCTGACAGGGCAGGGCGGAAAGGGGGACATCATGGAACTGGTGCAGGTGTCGATCGGGGACGACGGTGCGGTGCTGTTCACCTGCCGGTTCTGTGACGAGCAATGCCCGGCAACCCCCGGTGTGCCGCTGGCCGAGGCCACCCGCGAGTTCCTGGCCATGCACCCTGCCTGCGCGGACCCGGCCGAGCACGAGGACGGCTGCCCGGCCGACGGCGACGTGGCGGTCGGCGCCTGAGGGCGCTCAGCCGTAGCGGTGGTTCTTCTCGGCGTGCCCACCGGGCCGGGTGCAGGAGCGGCCGTTCATCGACCGGTGGCCGCACAGCCCGTCGGTCGCCTGCTCGGGTTCCGGGGCTGATCCTTGCGGTGCCGCGGTCGCGGTCCGTGCCGTGATCGGGGGCCGAGCCGGCTTGGCCGCCGGGGTCGATGCGGCGGCCCGCCGTGCGTCCTTGATCGCCCGCAGGGCGTCGGTCTTGCTCATCCGCCCAGCCTAGGACCTCGCTGCCCCGATGCGGTCGATGTGCACAGATGCTCGTCGGAAGCGCTCGCGGGGTGTACGGTTGCCGTGGTTGCAGATGCATGAAAGCGAACGTTCTCGAACGCCCGCGGAGTGTGGTCGCGGGCGTTCTTCGTCTCCGGCGCAGCCCGGGGTACCGCGCAGTGCGGTCCTCGTCCTCGTCTTGAAGGAGACACCAGCATGGCTCAGGGCACCGTCAAGTGGTTCAACGCGGAGAAGGGCTTCGGCTTCATCGCCCAGGACGGCGGAGGCGCTGACGTCTTCTGCCACTTCTCCGCAATCCAGTCCGACGGCTACAAGTCGCTCGATGAGAACCAGCGGGTGGAGTTCGACATCACCCAGGGTCAGAAGGGCCCGCAGGCGGAGAACGTCCGCCCGGTCTAGTCCCACCGCGTACGACGGCCCGGCCACCCTTGTGGGTAGCCGGGCCGTCGTACGTTCCGGTGGCCTCGGGACTCAGCGGTCCTGGTCGGTCGGCCGGATCAGCAGCTCGTTGACGCTGACGTGCGACGGTTGGGTGACGGCGTAGACGACGGCGCGGGCGATGTCGTCGGCCTGCAGCGGGCGCATTCCGGCGATCCACTGCTCGATCCCCGCCTTGGTGTCGGCGTGCGTGATGTGCGACTGCAGCTCGGTGGCGACCGCTCCCGGCTCCACCATCGTGACGCGGACACCGCGGGTGGTGAGCTCCTGGCGCAGCGACTCGCTGAAGGCATTCACCGCGAACTTGCTGGCGTTGTAGACGCCTGAGCCGGCCCGGGCGACCCGGCCGGCGACGCTCGACACCTGGACGATGTCGCCCCCGCCTCGGCTGAGCAGGTGCGGCACGGCCGCGTGCGTGAGATACATCAGGCCGTAGACGTTGGTGTCGATCATCCGGCGCCAGTCCTGCGTGTCGGCGCCCTCGATCGGGCCGAGCAGCATGACACCGGCATTGTTGACGACGATGTCGAGACCGCCGAGCTCGGCGACCGTGCGGTCCACGGCCGCGGTGCAGGCCGCCTCATCGGTCACGTCGAGCTCGAGGGTGAGCACGGTTGCCCCGTCCGCCTCGAGCTTGCCCTTGAGCGCTGCCAGTCGGTCGGCGCGACGGGCAGCGATCGCCACCGTCGCTCCCTGCTCGGCCAGGGCGATGGCCGTCGCCTCACCGATGCCGGACGACGCCCCTGTGATGAGGGCGATCTTGCCGCTGAGCTGCGAAGCCATGGGTGCAGATCCTTTCGTCGAGGTGGGTGCACGGACAAACCTGCCCCGCCAGGGCGTGGGCTACCACCCGGGGGCAGGTCAGCTGCTGTGCGGGCCGCCGATGGCGACCGGTGGGCTGGCCACCGGCACGCCGGAGCCGTCGCGCCGGCCGGTGGCCGGTGGCAGCTCGACCGGATCGCCGTTGGCGGCGGCCGCCCAGGCCGGCACCGGCCCGGCCCAGCCCAGCACGAGCAAGGCCTCACCGGACAGCAGGCGCTGGCAGCGCACACCGCCGGTCGCCCGGCCCTTGCGCGGGTAGTCCGACAGCGGCGTGACCTTCACCGACGACACCACACCCGGGCCCCGGCCCCGGCCCTCGGCCGGCAGCCCGGCACCGGTCACGACGACCGGCTCGTCGAACAGCGTCCCGGCACCCTGCAGGGGCACCGCGCTGAAGCCGACGACCGACGCACCGGTGGCGAGCTTCATGCCGGCCATCCCGCCGGCGGACCGCCCCTGCGGCCGCACGACCTCGGCCGGGAAGCGCAGCAGGTCACCCGAGGAGGCGAACAGCACGAGCTCCTCCTGACCGTCGAGCAGCTCGATCGCCCCCACCACCTCATCGCCGGGTCGCAGCGAGACGACCTCGATGGAGTCGCCCCGCGGCGGCCAGTCGGGGGTGACGCGCTTGACCACACCCGCGCGGGTGGCCAGCACGATCCCCGGCCCGTCCGTGCGCAGCGAGCACAGCCCGAGCACCCGTTCCCCACGGGCCAGCTCGGCGAACTCAGCGGCCGACGCGCCGCCACGCAGCGACAAGGCACCGGTCGTGACCGCGGGCACGCCGGGGATATCCAGGACCGCGACCCGGATCGCCCGGCCGGCGGAGGTCAGGAGCCCGACCTGCCCGCGGGTCGTCGTACGCGCGGTCGCCACGATGACGTCGTGCCGATGGCGCCGGCCACCCGGCTGGACCGCCCCCTCGTGCACCGGCGTGCGGGCCAACAGACCGGCACTGGACAGCAGGACGTCACACGGCTCGTCGGCCACCTCGAGCGAGCTGGGCTTGGTCACAAGCGCCTTGAGGTCACCACCCACCAGGACGGTACGACGGGGGGTGCCGTGCTCGGCGGCGACCTCGGCCAGCTCGGTCGAGATGACCCCGCGCAGGACCGCCGGATCGGCCAGCATCGCTTCGAGGGAGGCCATCAGGGCCTGCAGCTCACGCAGCTCAGCCTGGAGCTTGTCGACCTCGAGGGCGACCAGGCGGCGGAGTTGCATGTCGAGCACGTAGCCGGCCTGCACACCCGAGAAGCCGAAGCGGTCCATCAGCTGGGTGCGCGCGACGGCCACGTCGGCGCTGGCGCGGATGATCCGGACCACCTCGTCGATGTTGGCCAGCGCGAGCAGCAGGCCCTCGACGAGATGCGCCCGCTCCTGTGCCTTGCGCAGCCGGTAACGGGTGCGCCGGGTGACGACATCGACCCGGTGGGCGAGGAAGACCTCGAGCAGTGCTTTCAGGCCGAGGGTGCGGGGCTCACCGTCGACGAGCGCGACGTTGTTGATGCCGAAGCTCTCCTCGAGTGGGGTGAGCCGGTAGAGCTCGGCGAGTACCGCCTGTGGGTTGAATCCGGCTTTGACCTCGAAGACCAGCTGGGTGCCGAGGGAGCGGTCGGTGAGGTCCTTGACGTCGGCGATGCCCTGCAGCTTCTTGCCGTTGACGAGCTCCTTGACCTTGGCGATGACCCGCTCCGCGCCCACGCCGTACGGCAACTCGGTGACGGTGATGCTCGACTTCCCCCTTGCCAGGGTGCCCATCTCGGCGGTTGCCCGCATGCGGACCACCCCACGCCCGCTTGCGTACGCCGAGTGCACCTCGGTCATCCCGAGCAGCTGGCCGCCGGTCGGCAGGTCGGGCCCCGGCACGTGCCGCATCAGGTCCGCGAGCGAGGCTTCCGGGTGTTCGAGCAGGTGCTGCGCGGCATCGACCACCTCGACGAGATTGTGCGGGATCATGTTCGTCGCCATGCCGACCGCGATGCCCGAGGTGCCGTTGACCAGCAGGTTGGGGTAGGCCGCGGGCAGTACCGACGGCTGGATCTCGCTGCCGTCGTAGTTGGGCTCGAAGTCGACGGTTTCCTCACCGAGGCCCTCGGTGAGCAGCAACGCAGCCGCCGTCATCCGGGCTTCGGTGTACCTGGCTGCTGCCGGGGGGTCGTCGGGAGACCCAAAATTTCCGTGGCCGTCGACCAGCGGCACCCGCATCGAGAAGGGCTGGGCCAGCCGGACAAGCGCGTCGTAGATGGCACTGTCGCCGTGCGGGTGGAACCGGCCCATCACGTCGCCGACGACTCGGGCGCTCTTGACGTGGCCCCGGTCCGGGCG
>JAYSQK010000017.1:0-1843 GCA_043721555.1 Frankiales bacterium | reverse complement strand
TGGTCGGGCAGACACCCTGGGCGCCACCGTGGATGTGCTGGACGTGCGGGTAGGCCGCGCCCATGAACGTGGCGGCCAACCCCGAGACGCGCTCGGTGACCGTGGCCTGGTCGCCGTTCAGCGACAGGCTCAAAGTTCCCGAACCAGTGGAGTGGTTAATCGCGTTCAGAGTCGCCTGATAGTTCGTCGACCCCGCCGCCGCGGCCGAAGACATGCTCAAGGCAGCCATACAGACGGCGGCCACGGGTGCAAGTGACAACAGCATCTTCTTCTTCATGACATTCCCTTTCTTGTTCCGGCCGACGTCATCTGACGCCGGTCCGGTACCGCCAGCGCGCTCCTGACCCCCACTTCTGCGGGAAGCACGTGGCGCGATCGTTCTGAAGTGGATACGTCACCGACGTCCCAGCGGATTGGTACCCAGAGTTGGTCGATGTCACACCTGCCCTCTGGCCCCGACGTTGACCTTGGGTTGCCGGGGCGTTCCCCGCCGTCCCTTGAATGGGAGCCTGGGGCAGGCCCTGGCGGGGTGGTTTGTCCGCCAGGGCCCTAGATGGCGGCTCGCCCTAGGTCGGCCCGGTCACCTGTTGCTCGTGTACCCCTGAATTGCCCGCATCACACTTCCGGGCGGGCATGGAGCGGGTCAGTGCCCGCCGCCGCCCAGCGCGATCATCGCGGACAGCCGCAGCTCCAGGTCGTCCATGACGATCGCCGCCAGGTCCTCCAACATCGCCAGCTGCTTCGCCGTGAACTCATGCGGCTCGGTGTCCATCACGGCTACCGTGCCTAGACGGTGCCCGCTCGCCGTGGTGATGGGAGCCGCGGCGTAGAACTGCAGGCCCAGTTCACCGGTCACCAAGGGGTGCGCCGAAGTTCGGGGATCGGTTCTCGCGTCCGAGACCACATAAGCCTTGTCCGCCAGAATGACCGACGCGCACAGCCCAGGATGCCGTGTGGTCTGTCGCGCCCCCTGCAGACCCAGACTCGCCTTGAACCAGACCCGGTCTGTATCCACAATGCTCACGGTGGCCATCGGCACCCCGAAGAGCTTCGCCGCAACCGCGGCGACTCGGTCGAACGCACCATCTGGTGGGGTGTCCAGAATGTCATAGCGGCGCAGCGCCGCCATGCGTTCGGACTCCACTTTCGCGACCTGCTGCTTGGATGTCAGCGCGATCTCGTCGCCGGTTTCGCTCAGCTCTCGTGCCACATCGCGCAGTTTGTGGTTGACGTTCATGCTGGCTGTCCGCGGTCGGTCGAAAGCTTGTCCGGCGGTGACCTTGTACCGTTCCCTGAGGATGCCCTGGGCCTGTCCGATCACGCTGCGGGTCGCCATCGCCGTGGTGAGTTGCTCCATCTGCTCACCGGCGTCGCCGATAGCTTCCGTGGCCGCCAACGCGAGGGCGGCGTAGAGAGCCAACAACAACACGGTGTCTCGCTCGGACCCTCTGAATGCTTCGGCCCCGCGTGCTTAGACGTTCAGGCTGCCCACTGCCCGGCGAATATCAGCATGCGGGCGCGGACCAGCGAACAGGCTCTCCGACAGCACCGAGCGCGCCATAGCCGCGGGACCTGCCGCGGTGATCGCGGGCCATCTGGTCTCGGTCCTAAGGTCCGAGACCAGGACCGCCGTCCACTCCGTGGCGGTCGACGCCTGCAGACACGGCCCCTTGTTGGCGCGGTACTGCAGGACATCCATCATCTGGGCCAACACCGAGGTGAACACAAGCGTTCTCGGTACGTATTCGGAGCCCACCACAGTCAGGCTCGCAGCCTCGGCGCCGTGCACCACCTGCACCGCCACTTTCTCCAAACCGAGCAGGGTGCCCTCAAGGCCACCTGT
>JAYSQK010000016.1:0-2222 GCA_043721555.1 Frankiales bacterium | reverse complement strand
CGCTCGTCGAACACCGCTCGGGACTCCGGCGTGCCCCACAGGTGGGCGTACATCGCCGAGTCGGCCAGCCGGGCCGTCACCGGGCCAGGCCGACCGCGGTGCCGAGCGCCTCGCGCAGCTGGCCGAACGACACACCCCACGGCACGACGACGGTCTGCCCGTCGACCTCGACGTGCTCCTCGAGCAGGCAGCACTTGGTGAGCAGCACCTCACCCGGCCCGAGGTGGACGCCCCTGGCCAGGTTGCGCGGGCAGGTGTCGACCTGCGGCACTGTCCCGGCGTACAGGGCGTCGTGGATGGCCCGGGAGCGGGCGCAGCCGAGCAGGATCCAGTCCTGGTGCGGCGGCACCTCGTCGAGGTAGGACACCTCGGCGCCGGGCACCTCCATCGTGCCGCCGCGGCAGGGCAGCAGATAGTGCGCCGCGGGCTGGGCCGGCAGCAGCTCGGACAGGGCGACGACGTGCGCTACCGGCAGGACGCCGGGCAGGTCCTCGGCGGTCGCGAGCACCCGCTCGACCTGGTCCAGCAGCTTGGCCGGCCAGGGCGGTGCGACATCGAGCACGTGCAACCGGACGGGGGTGGGGTCCAGGACGAAGCTGATGTGGCCGTAGCGCCCCTCGACCACCACGCAGCGCACGTCCGGTACCTCGGCGGCGGCCTTCATGAGGTCGCTCGGGATGCCCGTGTCGAGCTCCGGCCGGTGCAGCCATACGGTGTCGGAAGCCCCTGCCAGCAGGGTGATGTCGTCGACGTCGCAGAACAGCGGGGTCGTGGTCGACTTGTGCACCTCGACGAGCGCGGCCTCGCCGGCCCGGCGCACGATCATGTAGCGGGTGCGCCGGTAGACCGGTCGCGACGTCAGCAGGGCGCGCAGCGGTTCGAGCTCGAGCGGCACGTCGACGTCGGTGACCGAGACCTCGCGGTAGCGGTCCGGGACGGTGCTCATCGGGCCCGCACCCGGCTGTCGAAGGTGTCGGCCCGCAGCCCCAGGCGCAGCGCCTCGAGCCCGAGTGCGTCGGCCGGGGCGACGTTGGCCAGGTTGACGTCGGGGCCGAACCGGCGGATGAGCCAGGCCTGCTGCTCCTTGCGCGGCGCCTCGAACACGGTCGTGCCGACGCCGATCGCGGCGACGACCGCGTCGACGACCTCGGGGCGGATCTGCCCATCGGCGGCGAACAGACCGACCGTGCCGCTCTCCCGGCCCTCGGTGACGACCCAGGTCGCACCCGACTCGAGGTCGGCGGCTGCCTCGGCGGCCCAGGTCTGCGGCACGGCGGCGGCGAGCGGGTCCTTGCTGCCGATCTCGGCCAGCACGATGAAGCGCTCGGCTGCGGCCTCGATCAGCTCGGCCTTCGCTGCCGCGCCCATCGTCGCGACACCGCAGGACACCTCGACGCACGGGAAGCCGGTCTCGGCGGCCCAATCGAAGTAGGCCGGCGCGACGCCCTGCTGCCAGGCGACTTCGAGCAGCGTCCCGCCGGTGCAGGCGAGCACGCCGTGGCTGTCCAGGAGCGCGAGCTTGTCGGTCAGCCCCGGGTCGAGGTAGGCGGTGCCCCAGCCGAGTTTCCACACATCGACGTAGTCGCCGCAGACCGTGAGCAGCGCCTCGACCTCGGCGACCGGCAGGCCCTTGTCGAGCACGTGGGTGATGCCGCGCCGCCGAGGCTTGGCGGTGCGCTCGGGCAGCGTGAGGAAGCTGGGCACGACGTTCACCATGGTAGACAACCGCGCACCGATCGGAGGCCCGTGTGACCGAGCTCGACGCCCTCGCCCAGCAGCTCCGGGAGCTGCCGGGCGTGCTCGCCAAGGCCGACATCGGGCTCGTGGCGGAGGTCTTCGGCGGCGGTGACTGGTACGCCGGGCCGGGCGACGACGGCGCGGTCCTGCCGGCCGGCGAGGGCCAGGTCGTCGTCGGCGGCGAGGCGATCCTGCCGGCCTTCGTGGCGGCCGACCCCTACGGCGCGGGCATCGCGGCGGTGCTCGCCAACGTCAACGACCTGGCCGCCATGGGGGCCCGGCCGCTGGCCCTGCTGGACACGGTGGTCGGCTCCGAGGCGGTCGCCCGGGAGGTGCTGCGCGGGCTGCACTGGGCCGCCCAGCTGTACGACGTGCCGGTGGTCGGCGGCCACCTGACCCGCACCGACGGGCCGCCGGCGCTGTCGGCGTTCGGGGTGGGCCGGGCCGACCGGGTGCTCTCGGCGAACCATTGCGCCCCTGGCCAG
>JAYSQK010000015.1:0-10808 GCA_043721555.1 Frankiales bacterium | reverse complement strand
GCGTTGGCGTTGGGGCAGCTCGACGCCGGTGCGCGCGGGGCCACGCGCGCGCGCGTCGACGCGATCCTGCACCTGCCGGGGTGGAGTGACACGGTCGTTGCGGCCTACCAGGCCCAGCGGCTCGAGCTGGCCAAGCTCACGCAGCTGCAAGTCAGCAACCACGTCTACTCCGCCTACGGGAACCCGCCCACGAAGGAGACGCTCAACGACTTCGCGACCGGCTTCGGCAGCCGGCTCGCGCAGCTGGACTTCAGCAAAGCCGCCGCGACCGACGCCATCAACGCCGACGTCAACAGGGACACCAAGGGCCTGATCCCCAAATTGTTCGACCAACCCCTGACACCGGACACGGTGACCGTGCTGACCAACGCGCTGCACCTCAAGGCCGACTGGGTCACCCCCTTCAAGACAACCACCGACACGCCCTTCACCAACGACGCCGGCAAGACCGTGACGGCACACATGATGTCGGCCCACGAACTCGCCGCGCCGTACCGGACGGTGGACGGCTGGGCGTCGGCGGAGCTGCCGTACGCCGGCGGCCAACTGACCGCGTACGCGATCCTGCCGCCGAAGGGCAGCAGCTGCCACGACGTGACCGGCACCACGCTCACGGCACTCACCACTGGAGCGTCCAAAGAGCAGACGTCCCTGCAGATGCCCAGCGTCGACCTCGCGCAAATGCACGACCTCTACGAGCCGATGAGGGCCCTCGGCCTGCCGCTGGCTGGCGACGTGGACTACTCGGGGCTCGGCCCCCAAATCGACGCCATCAGCGCGGTGATGCAGAAGGTGGTCGTCAAAGTGGACCAGAAGGGCACCGAGGCGGCCGCAGCCACCGGTATCGTCGGCATCCCCACGAGCGCCCATATCGGTCCGGCTCAGGCGCTCGTTTTGAACCGCCCTTACCTGTTGGTCATCCAGGACACCAAGACCGGGACCCCATTGTTCCTGTCGCGAGTGGGCGACCCCACTCGCAAATGAGGTTTGGGGGAGGGTCCCCAAAAGGCGGCGTCCAAACATCTGACGGGGCAATCCGTCGGCGCAGGTTCCGGCCGCCACGGCGACATCCCTGCGGCCGTTCTGCACGGGTCCCTCCGGCCCTCGTTGCTCCGCCGGCCGATGTGCCGGTCGCCATGTTCATTGATTGGCGTTTGGAGGCGTACGGTCGAACGATGCGGATACCGACCTCACCGCTCTAGGCCGACTCTCGGCGCAAGCCAACGAGGGAGCAGACGATCGACGTGCCGTCTTGGCAGCCGAGCAGAGTGATGTGGAGGAGTTGAAGCACCTAATGGGGAGCTCAATCACGCATCTCCTTGTAGGGGCATTCGGCCGAAAACCGATAACTGGTGTTCTCAGCCGCTCACCTGTGTGACGCCGCGGGAGGGCCCACGAGGATTGCAGGTACGGCGCGCGCACGAGCGCCGCTATGGTCATCATCTCGCGCCGGTAGCCGGTGCTTCTCACCTCACCGACATGTCTGGAGGGGGCGTGCTTCGCCTCTCGGACGCCCGTAGCACTTGTGCTATCGTTGCTCATGGCTGAGATCGGCTTGCGAGAAGTACGGCAGAACGCGAGTGAGCTGGTGCGTCGCGCCCAGGCCGGGGAACGGTTGACCATCACGGTGTCAGGGCGACCCGCCGCGTCCCTCGGCCCGGTCGACACCGCCTCTTGGTTGTCCTGGGAGGCCGTGGCCGACGTGTTCGCGACCCCGGGCGATCCTGACTGGCCGGCCGACCGGGAGCGCGTCGACGGCTCGCTTCGCGACCCGTGGGACCACTGAGTTGGCCGAGCGTGGGCTCCTCGACACCAGCGTCCTGATCGCCGAGCAGGTCAGTGCGCTGCCGGGTCAGCTGGCCATCAGTGTCATCAGCCTGGCCGAGCTGCACTTCGGTGTGCTCGTGGCCGCCTCCGCTCAGGTGCGCGCCCTTCGGCTCACCCGGCTCAGCCGACTGCAGCGACGATTCGATCCGCTTCCCGTCGATGACGCAGTCGCCGACAGCTATGGCCAGATCGCCGCGCATGTCGCTGCTTCGGGACGTCAGCCTCGGGCCCGGACAATGGACCTGCTGATCGCCGCGACCGCGCACGTCCACGGGGCCATCCTGTACACCCGCAACCCCGACGACTTCAGCGGGCTCGAGTCCTTCATCACCGTCATCACCGTTTGAGAGCAGGCGCTATCCGCGCGGAAGATCCTCTCTTTTCTTCTGCATCCCATAGCGGTACCATGAAGGTATGAGCACTCAGATCGCGGTTCGACTTCCGGATGAGCTGGTCGCCTACGTTGACCAAGCCGTTGCGGCTGGCAGGGTCAAGAGCAGGGCGGAGCTCGTCAGCCGGTTGATCGCCCGTGACGCCCGCCGCCAACGAGCTGAGGAAGACCTGCAGCGGCTCATCGACGCGGGCGCGCTCGACAACCCTGACGCGCTCGCCATGGCGAAGGCGACCTCCGCAACTCCGATCGACGACTGATGCGGCCGCTGCATTGGGCCTCCCTGGACAAGCGTCGACCGGTCCTCGTGCTCACCCGCGAGGTCATGGTGGGTCGGATGTCGACCGTCACAGTCGCCCCTGTCACAACCACCGTCCATGGCATCGCCACTGAGGTAACAGTCGGCCTGCGGAACGGGCTGCAGCAACCGTCCGCTGTGAAGTGCGACCAAATCGCGAGCATCCCGATCCAGCAGTTGCACGAACCCTGCGGCTTTCTGCTGGACGAGCAAGAACTCGCGCTTCACGAAGCGATCCAAGCGGCCTTTGACCTCGTCTAGTCCTCGGAACGTGACCAGCGGCCAAAGGGGAGAAGCGGCGCTACCCACTCCCGCACCTGTTGGCAGCCGCATCCGAAGGGACATCATGTGATGCTACGATAGATGCAGATTCCTGGAGGGGCTATGCGTACAACAGTCACGATCGACGATGAACTACTCGAACGTGCCGCCGAGCTGACAGGCGTGACCGAGCGCACTGCACTCTTGCGCGAAGGCCTCGAAGCCCTCATCCGGATCGAGAGCGCGAAGCGGTTGGCCGCCCTCGGCGGCAGCGACCCCAAGGCTTCGGCCGCACCACGACGGCGGACCAGCCCGTCGTGATCCTGGTCGACACCTCTGTGTGGATCGACCACCTTCACGACAGCGAGCCAACCCTCAACGACGTCCTCGCACGTGACGAGGTCGCCTGCCACCCGTTGGTCATCCAAGAGTTGGCGCTGGGAAGCCTCAAGAACCGGGACGCGGTGATCGCATCGCTCGGCCGACTCACCATGAGCCCTTCGCTCAGCCATGACGAGCTGCTGCTCCTCGTCGGCACTCACGCCCTGTGGGGCAAGGGCCTCAGCCCAGTGGACGCCCAGCTACTGGGCTCGGTGCTCCTGTCGCCAGGGACGCGGCTCTGGACGCGGGACAAGAGCCTCAAGGCCAGCGCCACCCAGATCGGCGCCGTCACCGTCGGCTGGCAATGACGCCCGCCCACCCGACGCGGTGAGGTAGCGAGCCGAGTTGATAGCCGGCTATCCACTGTTGGACGTCGAGCCCGTTGGCAGAAGTCAGCCTGCTGTCGTGGTGACCGGGTTGCTGTTGGAGGTCGGGGGGGGGCGGCCGGCGGATCGATGGTGCCGCCGGGTCCAGGTACGTCGTGTGGCGGGGCCCCGGGGATCGGTCGTCGGTGCCCGTCGGTGCCGATGACCTGGACCCCGACGCCCTTGACTGCGGAGAGCTTCTGCAGGACTGGTTTTGAGATCCGCGAGTCGACGGCGTTGTCCCTGTTGTCCCCGAGTAGGAACACGTGCTCGGGCGTGACCGTCACTGCTGGGAACGGGACGATACGGCTGCCTCCATCGACGAAGAAGCCAGGGAGTGGGGTTGGGTCGTTGGGCGGGTAGAGCCGGTCCCGGCCGATCCACGGCTCGGACAGGGGCCGGCCGTTGCGCGTCCAGGCGTGGCAGTAGCCGTCTGTACTGGCGGGGCAGGTGATGACGTCGCCCGGCAGTCCGATCACGCGCTTCACGGCGAGGAAGGTGCCACCGTTGGCGAAGGAAAGCTCCACGACGTCGTCACGTTGCGGGGCAGGGTTCGGTCCGCTACGAGGTGCTCGCCGACACCCACAGTCGGGGCCATGGCACCGCTCGGCTGGTACACCTCGTAGAACCTGGTCTCGCCGCCGCTGCGCGCGGCTACCGCTCCGCCCGCCACGAGCCCGGCTAGCGCGAGCGAGACGCCGACGCGGCGACGGCGCACTGAACGGGCGCGCAGAGCCAGGACCCGTTCGGCGAGGAAGGGCGGGGCGACGACGGAGGGCGCGCCGGCTGCGGCGAGGTCACGAAGGGTCTGCTCAGTCATGGGTTGCTCCTTCGGGGAGGTGGGCGCGCAGTCGGGCGAGCCCACGCGAGAGATTGGAGGCGACGGTGCCCGTGGTGCATCGCAAAGCTGCGGCAGTCTCGGCCTCCGACAGTCCTTCGATGACGCGCAAAACGACGGCAGCCCGCTGCTTGGCGGGCAATGGCGAAAGCAGCTGCTCGATCGCTGATAGGGAGGCAAGCGCGTCCGCGTGATCCGGAAGGGGCCGGATGCGATCGTCCCGTACCTCTGCGGGTTCAGGAACGAGGTGCCGACGGCGGCTGCGGTCGCGGGTCAGGTTGACCGGGGACCGTCGTATGTAGGCGTGCGGGTGCTCGACCGGCCACCGCAGGGACAGGCGCAGCAGGGCGGTCTGAAGCACGTCCTGGGCGTCTGTGTCGTCGCGTACGAGCAGCCGGGTGATGCGCAGTAGCGCGTCCCCGTTCTCACGCACGAACTCGGTGAACTCGGTCTCGTCTGTCATCCCCACACCCCTAAAGACGAGTCTCAGGGCCCGAACCTTGCACAGGCGCGCGTTCAGTTTCGGAAGAGGCCATCAGCAACGGACCGCCTCGAATGGAACTCGCTGGGTAGGTGCCGTTCTTTGCTCACCTCGCCCGAGAGGTAGGTGATGCCACGAGGCGAGGCCGGCCAGCAACCTGCACCGTCAACGGGTGGTGCGCCCGGCAGGGTTCGAACCTGCGACCTGCCGCTTAGAAGGCGGCTGCTCTGTCCAGCTGAGCTACGGGCGCGGGGCCTGAGGACACACCGGTAGGCAACCCTCACCGCTCCGGGAGGTGAGTCTGCCCGATCGCCCCGCGATCCGTCAGGGGCTCGGTGCCGTACGTCGGTGCCGACGGGCGACCAGGACCGCGCCGAGCCCACAAAGCAGCACGACGACCGCGACCGCGACGGCGACCTGGCCGGCACCGAAGGCGAACAGCGCCCCGACCGAACCGATCCCGGCCAGCGCGAGGAGGCCGGGTGCGGCGCAGCACAACACCGGCACGGCGACCATGGCGACGAGCCAGCCGTTGCGTCGACCCGGATCGGGGGCCTGGCCCCCGGGGCCGGTCACGCGCAACAACTCGTCGGTTTGTCGGTGCGGAACATTCCCGCGGCGATCCGCAGGGCCTCGCTCATCGTCAGGTACGGCGACCAGGTGTCGGCGAGGTCGTCGACGGTCATCCCGGCTTTGATCGCATAGACAGCGGCAGCTATGACCTCCCCGGCCCCGTCCATGGCGGCGTGCACGCCGAGGACCTGGCCGGTCGTGGCGTCGGCCACAATCTTCAGGGCGGCGTACGGGTCGTGGTTGACCAGCGCCCGTGGCAGGTCGACGGCTGTCACGGTCCGGCAGTCGCAGTCGTAGCCGGCCGCGAGGGCCTGCTGCTCGCTCAACCCCGCGCCGGCGAGCTGCGGCCTCGTGAACGTGACCGCGGGCAGCGCGGTGAAGTCCACCCGCGCTGTACCGCCGAGGGCGTTGATGGCGGCCGCGCGACCGGCGGCGGCGGCGACGTACACGTATTGCGGTGCGCCCGTGACATCGCCGGCAGCCCAGACCTTCGGGTTCGAGGTGCGCTGGTGGTCATCCACGGTGATGAAGCCCCGGCCGTCCAGGTCGATCTTTGCCGCGTGGGGCAGCAGGTCCTGGCTCCGCGGGGACCGTCCGGTGGCGACCAGGAGCTGCTCCGCCCGGACCTGCCGCCCGTCGGTGGTGTGCACGGTGACGTCCGGGCCAGTCCGCTCCACGCGGCTGGCCCGTTGCTCGACGACCGTCACGCCGTCGGCAGCGAAGGCGGCGCGGAGCACGTCCGCGAGCTCCGGCTCGGTGTGCGGCGCGAGCCGGCCGACCAGGGTGACCCGGGTCCCGAGCCCGGCGAACAGCTGCGCCTGCTCCATCCCGACGTAGCCACCCCCGATGATCACCAGACTGTCCGGCAGGACGGTCAACGCCATCGCCGACGTCGAGGTCAGCGCTCGCACGGTGTCCAGACCCGGCAGATCGGGCATGGCCGGCTCCGCGCCCGTCGCGACGAGATAGGCAACGGCCGGGACCGGCTCGCCGTCGACGAGCAGCAGGTCCGGACTGTCGAAGACCGCCTGGCCTGGCCGGATCTCGAACCCGTGCGCCTCGGCGACCGCCAGGTACTTGCGGCCGCGCAGCTGCTCGACCAACGCGTCCTTCTGCGACCCGAGCGCCGACAGGTGCACAGCCCCGGAGGCGGCGGTCGGGGCGCCGGGAAACGGGTTGTGTCCAGCGCCCGCGCGATGCCCCGCGGCGGCGAGCAGCGTCTTGGACGGCACACACCCGATGTTCAGGCAGGTGCCGCCGACGGCACCGCGTTCGATCAGCAGGACGTCCGCCCCCTGCGCGCGAGCGGCGATGCCGGCGGACATCGCTGCACCGCCTGTCCCGACGACGACCAGATCGTTCGCTGCAGTCATGTCGGGACCCTAGAGCTTCCAGTGTGGTGGAAGGTCAAGTCCTACCCTGATGCTCATGCGGATCGGTGAGCTCGGACAGGCCAGCGCGTTGGCGACCAGGACCATCCGGTTCTACGAGCAGGCGGGTCTGCTTCCCGAACCAGGCCGGAGCCCCGCCGGCTATCGCGACTACACCGCGAGTGCGCTGCCGCGGCTGCGTTTCATCCGCTCGGCCCAGGCGTGCGGGCTGACGCTCGCCGAGATCCGGCAGGTCATCGCGGTCCGCGAGGACAGCGGTCCACCCTGTGGGCACGTCCTCGGCCTGCTCGACGCGCACGCGGCCGAGCTTGACCAGCGGATCGCCGACCTGACGGCACTGCGGAAGGAGTTGCAGCGCCTGCGCACCCGCGCGGCCGGCCTCGACCCGGCGACCTGCGGGCCGGATGCCGTCTGCCACGTCATCGCCTGAAATACCGCACGCGGCAGCCGACGGCGTTGGCTTGTCCACACCCCGACGCCCCATCCACAGATGTACGGCGCAGGAGTTCGTGGCCGCTTGCGGGCAGCACTGTCAAAGGTGTCCGGCGGGAGGTGCCCGCCGGCCCGACCCTCGGAGGACACCGTGCATGAGCCGCAGATCACCGTGATCGGCAATGTGGCAAGACCGCCCAAGCTGCGCACCGTGGCGAGCGGGGCGCTGGTCGCCGACTTTCGGCTCGCCTGCACGCCGCGCCGGCAGGACAAGGCGAGCGGCGACTGGAGTGACGGCCAGACGCTCTGGTTCGGCATCACCTGCTGGCGGGCGCTGGCCGACAACACCGCCGCCTCGCTGCAGACCGGGGACCGCGTGGTGGTGACCGGGCGGCTCGCGACCAGGTCGTGGACGGGCGACGACGGGGTCGAGCGCAGTGGCCTGGAGATCGAGGCCAGCTCGATCGGGCTCGACCTGTCCCGCGGGACCGCCACGCTCAAGCGGTCGACCAAGCCGAGCGCGGCTGAGGACCTCTGGGCCTCGAGCGGTCAGAGCGATCCGACCACGGGCCTGGTCTTCGCGGTCGGCGACGAACCGGCAGCGACCGAGGAGCGCGCCGCCTGAGCCGCGCCGCCTGAGCCGGGCAGCCCGGTCCCGCGGCGGCCGGTCCCGCGCCGGCCGGGACCGGGCGCGGCTCCCTCTAGGCTGGAGGTCATGCCGCAGTTCGTGTACGCGATGAACAAGGTCCGCAAGGCCCACGGCGACAAGGTGATCCTGGACGACGTCACCCTGTCGTTCTTCCCCGGGGCCAAGATCGGCGTGGTCGGGCCGAACGGCGCCGGCAAGTCGACCGTGCTCAAGATCATGGCCGGGCTGGAGCAGGTCTCGAACGGTGACGCCAAGCTCAGCCCCGGCTTCTCGGTCGGCATGCTGCAGCAGGAACCGCCGCTGGACGAGACCAGGACGGTCCGGCAGAACGTCGAGGACGGCGTCAAGCAGATCCGCGACGTCATGCTCCGCTACGAGGAACTCAACGAGAAGATGGGCGCCCCGGACGCCGACTTCGAGGCGATCATGGCCGAGCAGGCGCCGCTGCTCGACGCCATCGAGGCGGCCAACGCCTGGGAGCTCGACAGCCAGATCGAGCAGGCGATGGACGCCCTGCGCTGCCCACCGCCGGACGCCGACGTCAGCGTGCTGTCCGGCGGCGAGCGTCGCCGGGTGGCGTTGTGCAAGCTGCTGCTGGAGGCGCCGGACCTGCTGCTGCTCGACGAGCCGACCAACCACCTGGACGCCGAGAGCGTCGACTGGCTCGAGCACCATCTCGCCCGCTACGCCGGGGCGGTGCTGGCCGTCACCCACGACCGGTACTTCCTCGACAACGTCGCCCAGTGGATCCTCGAGCTCGACCGGGGTCGGGCCTACCCGTATGAGGGCAACTACTCCGACTATCTCGAGCGCAAAGGGGAGCGGCTCGCCGTCCAGGGCAAGAAGGACGCCAAGCTCGCCCGGCGGCTGCGCGACGAGCTCGAGTGGGTCCGGATGAACGCCAAGGGCCGGCAGACCAAGAGCAAGAGCCGGCTGGCCCGCTACGAGGAGATGGCCGAGGAGGCCGAGAAGACCAAGAAGCTCGACTTCGAGGAAATCCAGATCCCGGCCGGACCGCGGCTGGGCAACGTCGTCATCGAGGCCAAGGAGCTCACCAAGGGCTTCGACGGCCGGGTGCTGATGGACGGGCTGTCCTTCGACCTCCCGCGCGGCGGCATCGTGGGGATCATCGGCCCGAACGGCGTCGGCAAGACCACCCTGTTCAAGACGATCGTCGGCCTCGAGGCCGCGGACAGCGGCGGGGTCCGGGTCGGCGACACCGTCAAGTTGTCCTACGTCGACCAGGCGCGCAGCGGTCTCGACCCCTCCAAGACCGTCTGGGAGACCGTGTCCGACGGGCTGGACTACATCCAGGTCGGCCAGCAGGAGATGCCCAGCCGGGCCTACATCGGGGCCTTCGGCTTCAAGGGGCCGGACCAGCAGAAGCCGACCGGCGTGCTGTCCGGCGGCGAGCGCAACCGGCTCAACCTGGCGATGACGCTCAAGGAGGGCGGCAACGTCCTGCTCCTCGACGAACCGACCAACGACCTCGACGTCGAGACCCTCGGCTCGCTGGAGAACGCGCTCCTTGAGTTCCCCGGCTGCGCCGTGGTGATCTCCCACGACCGGTGGTTCCTGGACCGGGTCGCCACCCACATCCTGGCGTGGGAGGGCACCGACACCGATCCGGCCACCTGGTTCTGGTTCGAGGGCAACTTCGAGTCCTACGAGAAGAACAAGATCGAGCGACTCGGTCAGGACGCCGCCCGGCCGCACCGGGTCACCTACCGCAAACTCACCCGCGACTGAGCGCAATCACCTCGAGCCCGAGCCGGTCCCGCTGGGCGGGCCCGGCGTTCACCGCGGTCCTGCTGCTCAGCTTCGTCGTGCTTTTCGTGCCCCGCGCCCCGAGCCCGCCGCCGGTGCCGGAGTTCGACAAGGTGGTGCACGGCGGGCTGTTCCTGCTGCTCGCGGTCACCACCCGCTGGCGCTTCGGCCCGCGGCTCGGCCTGCTCGCCACCGTCGCGGCGTACGCCGTGCTGTCGGAGATCGTGCAGGCGGTGCTCCTGCCGGATCGCAGCGGCGACCCCTTCGACGCGCTGGCCGACACGACTGGTGCGCTGCTCGGGTGGTTGCTGGCCCGGCGGTGGCAGCACCGGGGACGAGGCATCGCCCGGTAGGGTTGCCCGGATGGACGACGCCACCGCCACCGAGCCCGCGCCCGAGCCGGTGGTCGCTCCAGCCCCGCGGGCCCACCGGTCGTTCTTCCGGGAGTTGCCGTTCCTGGTGGTGATCGCGTTCGCCTTGGCGTTGCTCATCAAGGCGTTCCTCGTCCAGGCGTTCTTCATCCCGTCCGGCTCGATGGAGCACACCCTCAACGTCGGCGACCGGGTGCTCGTCAACAAGATGGTCTACAACTTCCGCGGGCCGCATCGCGGCGAGGTGGTCGTGTTCAACGGGCTTGACAACTTCGACGAGCCGAGTCAGATCGCCGCCCCGAGCAACGCTCTGCAGAAGGCGCTGCAGAAGGTCAGCGGCATCCTCGGCCTCGGCGCGCCGAACGAGAAGGACTACATCAAGCGGATCATCGCGCTGCCCGGCGACCGGGTGATGTGCTGCGACGCCCAGGGCCGGGTCACCGTCCAGGCGCCGGGTGGCACCCCGAAGTCGCTGGACGAGCCGTACATCTTCGAGAACAACCCGGTCGGCGACCCGGCCCGCTATTTCTGCGCCGACCGGCGGACCGGCCAACAGGCCTGCCCACCCGGCGCCGCCGGCCTGCTCGTGCCCAAGGGACGGCTGTGGGTGATGGGCGACCACCGCGGCAACAGCGCCGACAGCCGCGAGCACATCAGCGACATCAACCAGGGCACCGTGCCGGAGAACAAGGTCGTCGGCCGGGCCTTCGTCGTCGTCTACCCGGTGAGCCGGGCGACGCTGCTGCACGTCCCGGCGACGTTCGGCCGAGCCTTGGCCGCACC
>JAYSQK010000014.1:0-3217 GCA_043721555.1 Frankiales bacterium | reverse complement strand
CAGGGCCAGGCACCCACCGGTGAGGAGCCGAGCGAGCGTCAGCCGTACGGCGGGGAGACCGGCTAGGACCACCCTTCGGTCGGTGTCGCGGGTGGCGGCGGTTTGGAAATACATGGCGACACCTGCCAGAAAGGCAGCGGCCCAGCCCGCCGTGGCAGTCTGCACGGCCGGTCCTCCGTTGCCACCGAGCAGTTTCGCTGACTTCGCCAAGCTGCCGCCCGCCACGACAACAAAGACGGTCGGGATGACGGCGAGAAGGAGCAGGTTCACTGGGTTGCGGATGTAGTCCGTCAGGAACCGGCGCACGAACACGAGGGTATTCATCGTGGTACCACTTTGCCGTCTTGGACGGCGACGATGCGGTCGAACCGGTGCTCGTCAACGACGAAGTGACTGATGATCAGCACGGTCCGTCCCTCGCTGCGGCGCTCAGCGACCACGCCCCAGAACTTCTGGTAGGTATCCCAGTCGAAGCCGTCGTATGGCTCGTCGAGCAGCAGGAGGTCGGGGTCGGCTAACAGGGCCAGCCCGAGGTTGAGTTTGGAAAGGGTGCCACCGGAGAGCTGGTCGGCCCGGGTTCGGGCGTAGCGGGCGAAGCCGAACTGTGCGTAGATGTTCTGCCTGGACGTGACGATCGCCTCTTTGGTCATGGCGTTCGCGTGGCCGAACAGGTCGAAGTGCTCGTCGCATGTCAATCGGGCGTACACCAGCGGTTCCTGCGGGCAGTAGCCCAGTCGGCCGGTACGGCTGACGGTGCCCTCGTCCGTGCGGAGCGCACCGACCAAAATCTTCAGCAGCGTTGACTTACCCGAGCCGTTCTCCCCGGTCAGCCCCACCACCTCGCCGGGATTCAGGGTGAGATCCGCGCCAGCCAGCACGGTCTGGGTGTGGCGCATCGGCCACAGACCGCGTCGATAGGACTTCGTGATCCCCAACGCTTGTAGCACCGAGGCATCTGCGGCGACGTTCGCGGGTAACGCTGGCGTCTGGGTGGACAGGACACTTGTCATCTTCTATCTCCACGGGGTGAGAGTTCCTTGCTAGATGTCACGGCAGAGGTCTTGCTGCCGTTAGACGACGGGATGGGTGCGGCAGGAGGCGGTGACTGCGGTTGCCGGATTCCGCGAGGCGCAACCGAGACCCCCAGCGTCGACGTCATGACCCGCCGGAAGCCTGACTGGTCCGGCCACCTTTCCGACCCCCACCGCACGACAAGCACCTCCTGCAGTGCCGACCGACCAACCCGACGGCACCCTCCAATTGGTTGCAGCGCGAGTTCCCGTGCGGTAGGGCCGGAGGTCCCGTCACTGGGGGACCTGGGTCGTGTCCCGGAGCGACCAGCGTGCAGACCGGCTGTGATCGGACACGACATGAGGCGGACCGTCCATGCTCAACATCGCCGACGAGCGGGGTCGACAGTTGTGTGCGGGCGACGCGTGGCCCGCTGGTCCGGCCGGGCGGGCCGGCATCTTCTCGTCGGCCCCTGAGCGAGAGGCGACGCCGAATTGGGCCGGCCCGTCGCGAGCGCCAGAGACGCATGCTTGCCGTGACGTGGGTAGCGCGCACCGCCGCAGTCGGGGGTCACGCACCGGTCGACACGGTTGCGAACTGATCAGGCGTCGAAGGCCGTGGCTGTGCTTGACGTGCCGTGTCCTGTAGAGCCGTTGTGCGCGCGGCGCCCGGGTCGATCCGGATGGTTCGGCCGGTGCCGGGGGCGAGGATGGTGACGGCTCCGGCAACAGCGATGGTGATCGGTGCGGCCGAACCTTGCGGTGATTGGACCGTGAGGGCGTCAGCGGTCACGCCGACATCGAGGCGGTGGCCACGGTAGGTGAGCGAGAACGACAGTGTGGGGAGCTCAATTGGCAGCTGGGGGTTGAAGTACAGGACGCCGTCGCGGGCCTCCAGGCCGGCGTAGCAGCGGGTCAACAGGTCGATCGTGCCGGCCATGGCGCCCAGATGAATGCCTTCGCGGGTGGTGCCGCCCTGGGTGTCATCGAGGTCCGCGGCGAGTGCGCGCGTCAGGTGCTCCCACGAGCCGGATCTGTTCGAGCGGGCCACCACCCAGGCATGGACGACGTGGCTCAACGTGGAGCCGTCGGTGGTCCGGGCCGCGTAGTGCTCCACCGTGGCGAGCAGCTGCTCCGCTCCCAGCCGGTAACCCAGCCCGCTCAGCAGGTCGCGCAATTCCTCGGCCGACAGCAGGTACAGCAGCATCAGGACGTCGGGTTGCTTGCTCAGCCGGTAGCGGTTGGTGCTGTCGCCCTCCGCTGCCAGGATGAGGTCCAGACGTCCGACGTTGCCGTACGTCGCGCGGTAGCGCTCCCAGTCGAACTCCGCCAGGTCGCCGTAGCCGTCGAACTGCGCGATGACGCCATCGGCAAGGAACGGCACTCGCATCCGCCGGGTGATCGCAGCCCACGTGGTCAGCTCGCTGTCGGCCAGGCCGAGGCGTTCGCGAACCTCGGCGCAGGTCGGTCCGTCGAGTCGGTCCAGTAAGGCCTTGGCGTGCAGCAGCACCCAGACCGTCATCACGTTGGTGTAGGCGTTGTTCCGCAGGCCCGGCGCTGTCGCCCCGGGGTAGCCGTCGTGGAACTCATCGGGTCCCATCACGCCGGAGATGTCGTAGTGGTCATCGCTTGCGTCGTAGCTGGTGAGGTCGGCGAGGAACCGGGCGATCTCCAGCAGTGTCTCGGCGCCACGATCAGCCAGCCATACGTCGTCGCCGGTGACTTCGTAGTGCTGCCAGATCTCATACGCGACGGCGATACCCACATGTCGTTGCAGCCGCGAGTTGTCTGGCATCCAACGCCCGGAGCGCGCATTGAACAACCTGGCAGGGGTCTCTTCGGCGCCGCTGCCGGCGCTCTGCCACGGGAACATCGCGCCGCGGTGGCCGGCTGCGGTGGCGGCCACGCGGGCAGCGCCCAGCCGGCGGCACCGGTACTCCAGCAGGCTGCGGGCCAGGGCGGGTAGATGCAGGCCGAGCAGCGGGTTGACGAACAACTCGTCCCAGAACACATGACCGCGGTACCCCTCGCCGTGCAACCCGCGGGCAGGCACCCCTGCGTCGATGTCGATCGTGTGCGGCGAAAGGCTCTGCTGCAGATGGAACAGATGCAGGTTGACGGCGAGCGCGATCTCCGTGGACGCACCAACCTGCACCCCGAAGCGCGTCCAGAGCCGGGCCCACGCCTGTTGGTGGTCGGCGGCCAAC
>JAYSQK010000013.1:0-1876 GCA_043721555.1 Frankiales bacterium | reverse complement strand
CTGGTGGGTGTCGGCGTAGTTGACGCCGGCCGAGCTGACCTCGACCACCTCGAAGACGCCGGTGGCAACCGGGTCGGGAAGCTCGACCAGCCGCAGGACCTCGGGGCCGCCGAACTCGGTGATCTGGACTGCGCGCACGGACTGGCTCCTCGCCGTCGGCGGGAGCAGGAGACACCGCCGACACCCCGCGAGACAGAGCGGGGTGTCGGCGGGTCGCTACTGCACCCGGTAGGGCTGCATCATGTCGTTGTCCTCATGCTCGAGGATGTGGCAGTGCAACACATAGGTCCCGGTGAAGTGCTGGACCGGGGCGTTCGGGGCATCGCCAGTGAATGGCGCCGGGATCCCGGCGGCCGTCCCGCCGAAGGGGACCAGAATCCGGGTGACCTCGTGCGGGGGCGCCACGATGGTGTCCTTCCAGCCGCTCTCGTTCTCGGCCGGTCCGGTGGGTGAGCCCAGCAGGTAGGGCGTGGCCTGGACGGCCGGGAACGGTCCCCGGCCGGCTGAGCCGGGGTCCGGCAGCCCGGGCCCGGTGAGGCGCTGGTTGACCGCGGCGGTGTAGCCCGTCACGTCGTACGTCTGACGGTTCAGCAGCCGGAACTGCGTCAGGTGCAGGTGGATCGGGTGGGCGTCCTCGGTCGTGTTGACGATGTCCCACTCCTCGACGGTGTTGAGCCGTGGCGTCTCGATGCCCGTGGTGCGCGGCGCCATGCCGGTGCTGTCGGCGTAGAACTGGTTGTTGGTCATCACGTGGACGGGCTGGGCCGGGTCCTCGATCTCGTTGAGCATGATGGTCCGGGTTTTGCTGGGGTGCAGGACCGGCAGCTCGGCGGGCTGCTGGTAGCCACCGCGGATCGTCGTCGGGATCGGCCGGCGCAGGCCGGGGGCGCTCGTCACGGTGAACTGCATGATCTGGCGCAACGGGTGCCCACCCAGGGCCGTGGTGGCAGCGCCACTCGGGTACGGCGCGACGGCGTCGTTGGTCAGCCGCAGCTGGGTGCCGGGGGCGTAGCCACGGAAGTCGACGAGCAGGTCGGCCCGTTCGGCGGGGGCGAGCCGCAGGCTGGTCAGCGGGACCGGCCGGTTGAGCAGCCCACCGTCGCTGCCGATCTGGTAGAACGTCGCGCCGGCGTCCAGGCTGAGGTTGTAGAAGCGCGCGTTCGAGGCGTTCAGCACCCGGAAGCGGTACAGCCCCCGGCTGACGTTCAGGTTTGGGAAGGCCTTGCCGTTGACGATCGCGGTGTCCCCGAAGGACTCCGGCGCCCAGGTGTCGGGGTAGCCGGCCGGGTTGGCGAGGCCGGCGAAGGCACCAACCGGGTAGGAGAATGTCCCGTCGGCGTTGAAGGTGCGGTCCTGCAGCGTCAGCGGCAGCTCGTTGGCGCCCGAGGGGAGCCCGAGCGGGTTGTCCGCCGCGCCGGTGTCGAAGTTGTCGCGCAGCCAGTACTGACCGGCGAGCCCGGCGGTGACCTGCAGCCGGGTCAGACCCCACGAGTGGTCGTGGTACCACAGGCCGGTCGCGGCCTGGTCGTTGCCGTAGGTGTAGTTGAAGCCACTGCCGGGCTTGAAGGTCGAGTTCGGCAGGCCGTCCATCGCCGCCATGTCATGGGCACCGTGCAGGTGCAGGGTGCCGCGCGGCATCATCGCGTCGTCGGGCTGCATGCCCATCAGCGTGTGGTCCATCGAGCCGGCGAGCGGGTGTGCTCCCAGGTCGTTCGACACGGTGACCGTGACCGGCTTGCCGCGCCTGGCGACCAGTGTCGGACCACCGAACACGTCGGTGCCGGAGGATCCGCCCACGGCGTACCCCAGGGTGGGGGTGTCGGGGAGGGCGGCGGCGAAGCGGTGGGCGCCGCCCCGCATGCTCAGCGTCACCGCG
>JAYSQK010000012.1:0-7068 GCA_043721555.1 Frankiales bacterium | reverse complement strand
GACCGGCTGCACCTGATCCTCGGCTTCACCGCCGGTGTGCTGCTCGGCGTCGTCGCCTTCGACGTGTTGCCCGAGGTCGTCGACCTCGCCAGGACCACCGGCACCGACTTCAAGGTGCCGATGATCGCCCTGGTGGCAGGCTTTCTGCTCTTCCACGTGATCGAGAAGTCGGTGCTGATCCACAGCGCGCACGAGGGGGAGTACGCCGGCCACCACCACCCGACCGTCGGCGTCGCGTCGGCGATCGCGCTCGCCGGCCACAGCCTGGCCGACGGCATCGCGATCGGCCTGGCGTTCCAGGTCAACAACGGCGTCGGCGTGGCGGTCGCCATCGCGGTGATCGGACACGACTTCGCCGACGGCCTCAACACCGTGGCGCTCATGCTCGCCCATGGCAACAGCCGGCGCCGGACCCTGCTGCTGCTGCTGCTGGACTGCGTCACCCCGGTCGTCGGCGCCGCCCTGACGCTGCTGTTCACGGTGCCCGACAGCGGGCTGCTGCTCTATCTCGGCGCGTTCGCCGGCTTCCTGCTCTACATCGGCGCGAGCGACATCCTGCCGGAGGCGCACGCCGATCACTCCTCGCAGACGACGCTCGCCATGACCGTCGCCGGCGCCGGCCTCATGTACGTCGTCATCGGGGCAATCGGGTGACCAGGGTCCAGCGCGCGGTCCTGGCCGCCCTGGAGGGGCAGCGGGCGTTCCTGTCGGCGCAGGACCTGCACGCGCGGCTGCGCGGCGCCGGGGAGTCGGTCGGCCTGACCAGCGTCTACCGGGCGGTCCAGGCCCTGCGTGCTACCGGCGCGGTCGACGAGGCGCGCAGCCCGTCCGGGGAAGCGGGCTACCGGGTCTGCGCCTCAGCCGGTCACCACCACCACCTGTCCTGCGTGTCGTGCGGCGCCACCGTCGAGGTCGAGGCGCCGGGTGCGGAGGTCTGGGTGACCGCGGTTGCCAAGCGGCACGGCTACCGGATCGAGGGGCACACCCTGGAGGTCACCGGCACCTGCCGGAGCTGCCGCGCGGCGGTAGCGTCAAAAGGGTGACGACACCCCGCCTGCGCCCGCTGCTCGACGACCTGGCCGGCTACCGGCCCGGCCGCCGCCCGGCGGCCGGCCAGGTGCTGGCCAGGCTCGCCAGCAACGAGACGCCGTACCCGCCGCTGCCGTCGGTGATCGAAGCCGTTGCCAAGGCCCTCGCCGAGGGCAACCGCTACCCCGACCCGATGTCGACCCGGCTGGTGGAGGCGATCGCCGCCAAGCACCAGCTGGACCCCTCGCTGGTCGCGGTCGGCTGCGGATCGGTCGCGCTGGTCCAGGAGCTGGTCCAGATCGCCTGCGACGCAGGCGATGAGGTCATCTACGGCTGGCGCTCGTTCGAGGCCTACCCGACCTTCGTCATGGTCGCGGGGGCCGTCGAGGTCCGGGTGCCACTGCGCGACTTCGAGCTGGACCTGCCGGCGATGGCCGCTGCCGTGACCCAGCGCACCAGGCTGGTCTTGCTGTGCACGCCCAACAACCCGACCGGGCCCGCGCTGTCCGCGACGGCGGTCCGCACCTTCCTCGACGCCGTACCCACCGACGTGCTGGTCGTCATCGACGAGGCCTACGCCGAGTTCGTCCGGGATCCGCTGGCCGTCGACGGCACCCAGCTGCTGTCGTCGTACGCCAACGTCGTGGTGCTCCGGACCTTCTCCAAGGCCTACGGGCTGGCCGGGCTGCGGGTCGGCTACGCCCTCGCCGGGTCGGCTGAGGTGGCCGGGGCGCTCCGGCAGGTGCACGTGCCGTTCGCCGTCTCGATCGCCGCGCAGGCCGCTGCCCTTGCCTCCCTCGACGCCGAGGACGAGCTGCTGGCGCGGGTCGAGCAGGTCGTGGCCGAGCGCGCGCCGCTGCGCGCGGCCCTGCGCGAGCTGGGCCACGACGTCCCGGTGTCGCAGGGCAACTTCGTCTGGCTGCCAGCCGGTGATGACAGCGATCGGCTTGCCGCCGTGCTCGAGGACCACGGCGTGCTCGTCCGCTGCTTCAGCGGCGACGGCCTGCGGATCACCGTCACGACGGCGGCCGACAGCGCCCGGGTCGTGGCCGCGGTACAGGCGGCTCGGTCAAGCGCGCTCAGTCCGGCGGCCCCTGCATGACCGAGACGGTGGCGCCCCAAGGATCCTGGAACACCGCGAACCGGCCGTACGCCGTGTCCGTCGCGGCCATCACGACGGTGCCCCCGCCGCGTTCGACCGCGCTGACCGCGTCGTCCGCCGAGTCGATCGAGAAGCACACCGTCCAGCCCTTGTAGGAGCCGGGCCGCAGGCCGCCCAGGCCGCCCAGGGGCCCGTCGCCAAGGGCGAACGTCGCGTAGCCGCCCATCCCGGCGATCTCGTCGAAGCGCCACCCGAAGACGCCGCCGTAGAAGGCCCGTGCCGACGCGGGGTCGTCGACCGCGGCGTCGTTCCACACCAGCGAGCCGGACTCGCCCGAGATATTGACCCCGGTGTGCACGCCGGCCTGCCACAGCCCGAAGACGTTGCCCTCACGATCGAGCGCGATAGCCATCCGCCCGAGCGGGCCGACGTCCATCGGCGCCGCGACCACCGTCCCGCCGGCCCCGGTGATCTTGCCGACGCTGGCGTCTGCGTCCTCGGTGGCGAAGTACGTCGTCCAACCTGGCGGCTGGGCAGGGTCCATCAGCGGCGCCATCCCGGCGGCCGCGCGGTCGTTGCGCAGACAGGTCAGATAGCCGCCCAACTCCGGATCGCCATCGGTGAAGGTCCAGCCGAGCAGGGGTCCGTAGAACGCTTGGGCGGCCGCGACGTCCGGGGCGCTGTAGTCCACCCAGCACGGCGTGCCGGCCGGCCAAGCGGTGTCTCGCATGGGCATGGTGACTCCTTCGGTAGCGCGAGGTGATCGTCAGGTCCAGGGCTGGACAACGAGACGGACCGGGTTGCCATCCTTCTCGGCGAGCCGGCGCACGCCGTCGACGACGTCCTCGAGCGGCAGTAGCCCGCTGACCGAGCGCGACAGGTCGAACCGGCCGGTCGCCACCAGGTCGACGAGCTCGTCGAGATGGTGCTTGCTGTAACCGAGGTGGCCGAGCAGCGAGTGCGACAGCAGGCCGAAGAAGACCCCGGGGCCGAGCTCGATCGGCTCGAGTGAGAGCCCGACCATGAGCAGCCGGCCGCCCCGCCCGAGGCAGGCATCGCCCTGGGCGAGGACCGCATTGGCCCCGACCAGATCGACGGCCAGGTCCAGCCCCTTGCCTCCGGTCAGGCGCAGGACCTCGGTCGGGATGTCCTGGCTGGTGGGGTCGAGGGCCACGTCTGCGCCGGCCACCAGGGCCCGCTCCCGGGCGCTCGGCAGCGGGTCGACGGCGACGATCGTGGCTGCGCCCACCATCCGGGCGATTTGCACGGCGTGCACGCCGAGGCCGCCGATTCCCCACAGACCGACCGACTCGCCGGCCTTGAGTTGGCCGCGCTCGATCAGCCCGGCGTACGGCGTGGAGACGGCGTCCGCCAGCACGGCTGCCTGCTCGAGCGGGATCTGCTCCGGGACCTCAGTCATCACCAGGGCGGGCACCACGACGTACTGCGCCCAGGCGCCGTCGTAGTTGAAGCCCATGATCTCAAAGGCCTGACAGACGTCGGGCTGACCGCGCCGGCAGCTGTCGCAGGCCAGACAGGGACGGCCGCCGCCGAGCACCACGCGCTGACCCGGCTGCCAGCCGATGACGTTGGCGCCGAGCCGCTCGACGACGCCGGCCGCCTCATGGCCGGGCGTCACGACCGGCAACGGGCCGGGCAGGGACCCGTCGATCAGGTGGACATCGGACAGGCAGATGCCGCAGGCCTCGACCCGGACGAGGACCTCGCCGGGCCCCGGCTCGGGCACCGGGACGGTTTCGACGGTGAGCGTTCTCGTGGCCGCGTCGTAGCGGGCGGCGCGCATCGTCTTCACGGGCACTCCTTCGGTCGAGGCGTCGACGCTACTGCCGGCCGGGCCTCAGCAGGGCCAGCGACGGCCGGCCAGGGGCGCCATGCGAACCTTCTGCCTTCGACGGAGCAGGGGGGTTGACGGACCGCCCATGGGGAGACGACTGCCACATGACCATGACCAGACCGGCAGGTGAACGACGGCCGGCGGCCAAGCTCGATCCGGATGCGCGAGGTGGCCTTCGGCTCACCCTCGCCGTCGTAGCCGGCCTGCTGCTCGCGATCCCGTTCGCGCTGCTGCTGCTGCTGGTCGTCGACCATTGGGGGCCTTTGCAGCGCCTGGATCTCCGGCTGGACACCCACCTCAACGCGTTCGCCTTCCAGCACGCCGGCTACGTGTCGCTGCTGCAGGGGATCTCCCTGGTCGGTAGCCCGGCGTCCTTCGAGGTCCTCGCCGCCGTCGGCGCGGTCATCCTGCTGGTCCGCCGCCAGCCCCGGCTTGCGGCCTGGTTGGCCGTCACCGTCTTCGGCGGGGGTCTGTTGAGCACGGTCGTCAAGAGCGCAGTTGGCCGCAAGCGGCCACTGCTGCCGCACCCGGTGGCGCATGCGGCCAGCGCGAGCTTCCCGTCCGGGCACGCGCTGGGCAGCGTCGTCGGGGTGGGGGCGCTGCTGCTGGTTGGCCTGCCGTTCGTCCGACGCGCGTGGCGCCCGCCGCTCATCGGCCTCGGGGTGGCGATCATCCTCACCATCGGATTCTCCCGGCTGGGGCTCGGTGTGCATTACCTGAGCGACGTGCTGGGCGGCTATCTGCTCGGCGCCGGCTGGCTCGCCGCGACGACGGCAGCGTTCGCGGCCTGGCGCCGGGACCGCGGCGCGGCAGCCGGCCGGCCGATGGCCGACGGCCTCGAACCCGCCAACCCCGAGCAGGCCTGAGATGACGACGAAGCAGTCCGACCACGTCAGGACCGGCCTGAAACTGCTCGGCTGCGGCCTGCTGTTGTTCGGCGGGATGCTCCTGCTCGGCCTGCTGCTCACCAAGGCGCTGCTCGACACGCCCATCGGCCACCTCGACGACTCCATCGAGCGCAGCCTGGCCGCCAATCGCAGCTCGCTCGGCAACTCGCTGACCTTCGCGGGCACTCAGCTGGCGCAGCCGATCAACGTCGTGATCGCCCTGGTCGTGCTGGTCATCGGCCTCGCGGTGTGGAGCCGGCGGGTCCTGCCGCCGCTGTTCCTCGCCGTCACGGTCATCGGTGAGAGCGCCATCTACTTCGCCACCAGCACGCTGATCCCACGAGACCGCCCGCATGTCCCGAGGCTCGGCATCGGCGACATCCACGCGAGCTACCCGTCCGGCCACGCCGCCGCGTCGCTGTGCCTGTACGGCGGGCTGGCCGTGCTCGCCTGGCACTTCACCCGCAACCGGCCGCTGCAGCTGACCCTCACCGTGCTCGCGGTCGTGCTGCCACCGGCCGTCGGCTTCGCCCGGATGTATCGCGGTTTCCACCACCTCACCGACATCCTGGCCGGTCTGCTACTCGGCGGGATCTGGCTGCTGGTCACCACCAGACTGCTGCTCGCGGGCGAGCGGACCCGCACGTGAGCGAGCCCTGCACCGCGCTCATTGTCAACCCGACCAAGCTCGACGACGTCGACGGGCTGCTCCGGCAGGTCGCCGACCGGTGCACCGCCCACGGGCTGGCGGGGCCGCTTTTGCTGACGACGACCGAGGACGACGCCGGGGAGGGGATGGCCCGCGAGGCGATCAGCCGGGGGGCCACGCTGGTGCTCGCCGCCGGGGGTGACGGGACCGTCCAGGCGGCCTGCTGCGGGCTGCACGGCTCGCCCGTACCGCTGGGCATCGTGCCGCTCGGCACCGGCAACCTGCTGGCCCGGAACCTCGACCTCCCGCTCACGGTGGACGAGGCGATCGAGGTGGCGCTGACCGGTCGCGACCGGGTCATCGACCTGGCCCGGGCCACCGTCGGCGACGCCGAGCAGACCACCTTCGTGGTGATGGCCGGGCTCGGCTTCGACGCCGAGATGATGGCCGACGCGCCGGAGGGCTTGAAGTCCGCCGTCGGCTGGCCCGCGTACGTCGTCTCCGGGCTCAAGCACCTGCGAGATCGGCCGGCTCAGCTCGAGCTCGTCCTGGACGGCGCCGTTGCGGTGACCCACCCGGCCCGCGGCATCGTGATCGGCAACGTCGGACAGCTGCAGGGCGGCGTCGCACTGCTGCCGGACGCCGTCCCCGACGACGGCGTCCTCGACGTGGTGCTGCTGGCGCCCAAGCGGCTCGTCGACTGGGGCCGGGTGCTCCACCGGCTGATCGCCCGGTCCGACCGGCAGGACCGCACCCTGACCCGGTTCACGGCCCGGCGCATCGAGGTCCGCGCGGCGGTGCCGATCCAGGCCCAGCTCGACGGCGAGCCGGTCGGCGCGGTCACCTCGCTGGTCGTCGAGGTCAGCCCCGGCGCCCTCGTCGTACGCGTGCCGCAGGAGGCGTAGCGGGACGGTCCGGTCAGAACTCCCGGCGCCGCCGGAGCGCGAGCGGGCGACCGTCCGGGTCGTAGAGATGGTGGTAGGCGAACCGCGCCCAGCGGGTGGTGAACGGTGACAGCGGCGGGTCGACCAGGGGCCGCAGCTGACCGGCAGGGCGCGGGCCGACCCGGCCGGCCTCGCACCACGCCTGCAGCGCCGCAGCCGACCGGCGCAGCTGCTCGAACGCCGCCAGCGGGTCGATCAGGCCGTCGTCGTCAGCCCGGCCGAGGTGCTCCCGCAGCAGTTGCAGCCGCAGGTCGCGGGCGTAGGTCCGGGCGCCGTCCCCGAGCCCGCCCGGGTCGAGCGGCGGCCGCTGGTCACGGGTCTGGTCGAGCACCGCCGCGCTCAACTCGGAGTCGTGCGTCCACGACCGGCGGTTGAAGTTGTCCGAGCCGATGGTCGCCCAGGTGTCGTCGACGATGCAGATCTTGGCGTGCACGTACACGGGTGTGCCGGCGGCGTTCTCGACGCCGTAGACCGCGACGCGGTCGCCACCGGCCTGCCGCATCGTGGACAGCGCCCGGTCGCGGCCGACCAGGTTGGGTGGCAGCGAGAACCGCCCGTCCTGGTCCGGGTGGTGCGGCAGCACGCAGACGACATGCAGGCCC
>JAYSQK010000011.1:0-1964 GCA_043721555.1 Frankiales bacterium | reverse complement strand
GACGACCGCCTCGTTGTCCTCATAGGCCTTGGCGTTGGCTTTCAGGCCGACCAGGAACCGCTCGGCGGTGGCTTCGCCGGCGGTCTTGGCCAGCGCGGTGACGATGGGGCTGAAGTCGGTCTCGGTCGGCGCGAACGCGAACCTCCCCTTCCAGGCCGGTCCGGCGAGTTCGAGCAGCCTGCCAGGCAGAGCGCCCGGCTTCTGCCGGTCGGTGTTGTAGATCAGCGCGCCGGACCGGGCGGACACCCCGACCCACTGACCGGTCGGCGAGTCATAGGCGGCCGGCACGGCCGCGAGGGTCGCGGGCGCGACGGCAGCGAGCAGTCCCTTGGCCCGGACGGCCTCGAGCGGCGGCGGGTTGCCCGCGTAGAAGATGTCGGCCGGCGAGGAGGCGCCCTCCTGCAGGATCTGGTTGGCCAGCTCGGCCTCGTTGCCGGACCGGAGCTCGACGCGCACACCGGTTCGCCGGGTGAAGTCGTCGGCCAGCGCCTTCACGGTCTGCTCGTGCTGCCCGCTGTAGACGGTGATGGTCGTTGTGGCGTCGCCGCGCTGGGCCGAGCCGGCCTGGGGTTGCTGCCCGGTTGCGCAGGCCGCGGACAGCACGGCGGTCAGCAGGGCGGCGGTCAGCAGCCGAGACCGACTGATGGGCATGGACAGGGATCCCTTCGAACGACCGAGTTAGGGCAGCCTAACCTAAGCACGGCTCAGGTCGTGAACGGGCAACTGCCCGGGGCCCCCAGCCGGGCCCGCAACCGCTGCTCGACGTCGTCGCTGATGACGTGCTCCCAGTCGCACGCCTGCTCGTGCGCGCTGATGGCGTCGAGCCCGGCGAGGGTGACCAGCAGATGCTCCGCGAGCTCGTGCTTGCGCAGCACCGCCTCGGCCACCCGGCGCCCCGTCGCGGTCAGGACCAGCACCTTGTCGGGCTCGCGCAACTCCAGGTAGCCGTCCTTGGACAATCGCTCGACCGCCTCGCTGATCGCCGGGGCGGTGTGCTGCAGGCGGTCCCGCAGGCGCGCCCGAAGCGCGGGCACACCGGCCATCTCCAGCTCGAGGACCGTGCGCAGATACATCTGGGTGGTCTCGGTGGTTCCCCCGACCGCAGCCACGGCGCACTCCTTCCTCAGCCCGAACCGACGCGGGGCTCCCACCCGCCAACCGACGCCTACGAGGCCGTCTTCCCAGGGACCCGCCCGCAGATCATGCCTCGGCGAGCGGCACCTGTGCGTGCGCCCTGGCTGGCCATGGTGCATCGGCCGGGCGCAGCCCGGCAAAGCCGCGGCGGGCTGCCTCGGCAGCCGCGAGCACCCCGACGCAGGCCATCGCGTTCTCCAGCTCGCCGGCCAGGGCACGGCGGACTGCCTCATCCAGAGGCACCCAGCAGCTGGTCATCTCGGCTTCCTCGTGCTCCTGCACGTCTCGCTCGACCATGCGCACGTCGCGGGCGAGGTAGAGCCGGATGGCCTCGTCGGTCATCCCGGGGCTGGTGAGGGTGTCGATGAGCACCTGCCAGGTGTCGGCGGCCAGCCCGGCCTCCTCGACCAGCTCGCGCTGCGCCGCCCGGAGGAAGGACTCACCGTCGACATCGAGCAGGCCTGCGGGCAGCTCGTCGAGCCGGCGCCCGACCGGATGGCGGTACTGGTTGACCAGCAGCACGTTGCCGTCGTCGTCGAGGGCGACGACCCCGACCGCCCCTGGATGGACCACCACGTCCCGCTGCGACGTGCCACCACCCGGCATCTGCACGACGTCCCTGCGCAAGGTGATGATCCGCCCCCGGTAGGCGACGTCCGACGACGCGACGGCGTACTCGTGGGGGGAGGACATGGCCGGCATCCTCCCAGGTTCGTTCAGGCGCCGGCCGGGGCTTTCCGGCGCCGGGCCAGCACGATGCCGGCACCGACCGCGGCGAGGACGACGGCCAGGGCGAGGAGCCCGGCCAGGATGGCGGTGTGCTGCCGGCG
>JAYSQK010000010.1:0-3281 GCA_043721555.1 Frankiales bacterium | reverse complement strand
GCGTCCAGCGGGTACGACGGATCCGCGAGCACCCCGTCGAGGAAGGCCAGCAGGTCGGCGGCGTCCCGCTGCCCCATCGCGCCCTGGATGGCCCGGCCGTGCTGCTCTCCGTAGCCGGCCGCGCCCCGCGGGTTGGCCAGCAGCACGGCGTAGCCGGCCCCGGCGAGCACCTGTGCCTCGTCGTACGGCTTCCAACCGAACTGGGCGTAGGGACCGCCATGGATGTCGAGCAGCACCGGGTGCGGGCCCGGTCCGTCCGGGAGCACCGCCCAGCCGTGCACGGGGTAGCCGTCGTCGGCGGTCACGGTGATCTCGTGCAGCGGCCGGGCCCCGAGGTCGGCCGAGAAGGCCGTCAGCCGGCGGGATGTCGACCGGTCGACCAGCACGACTTCGCCGGCGGAGTCGGCCGAGAGCACCGTCGCCACGATGACGTCGCCGACGGCGTCGTGGCCAGCCACCCAGAGCGGACCGGTCAGGAGCACCGTGTCCGGCTCGCCGACCCGCAGCAATTCGACGGCGCCGCGGGTGCGGTGCTGCACGAGTACGCCGTTGCCGGTGACGGTGAGATGGGAACCCTCCTCGCCGAGGTCGACATCGGGCTCGGTGTGCCGGACGGGGACCGATGAGGGGTCGACCGGTACGGCGTACAGGCCGGCGTTGCGGCCCACGAAGTCGGTGCCGGATGCGCCGACATCGCTTGCCAGCAGCCAGAGTCGTGCGCCGTCTACCGACCAGGCGACCTGCTCGACTGCGAGCGAGGTGTCGGTGACGCGGACCAGATCGGACCCGTCGCGGGCGCAGGTCCAGGCATCGCTGCGCAGGTCACCGACCCGGCCGTCGTGGCGGGCGCTGACAAAGGCCAGGCGGGCACCGTCCGGGCTCCAGGCGACCGACGTGTCGTCCCAGTCCCCATCGGTGACCTGGCTGCCGCTTGCCGGCTCCGGCAGCGAACGGGGATCGGCTGTCAGGTCCGGGATCTCGATCACGAAGATGTGATTGCGGCGGTCCCGGTGGTAGCCCACGCCGTCCTCGAGATAGCGCAGCTCGATGAGCAGTCGCGGGGGCTCGGCGTCGGCGCTGACGTCGTCGTCGGTGCCGTAGCGTCCCACTTCGGGAACCCGTGCCACATAGGCGATCTGGCGGCTGTCGGGAGACCAGCGCGGGGGGCCGGCACCGAGCGGGGAGTCGGTGAGCCGCACCGGTTCGCCACCGCCGGCGTCGGCGACGTGCAACTGGGGTTTGCCGCCCTTGTCGGCCCGTAGGAAGGCCAACAGAAGGCCGTCGGGGGAGAACTTCGGCGCGGTGTCGCGGTGCCCGCGAGTCAGGCGCCGCGGGATCGCTCCCGCCGCGAGCGGGATCTCCCACAGCTGCCCGACGTATTCGTCGCACGCGTCGTCGGTGCGGGTGACGGAGACGACGCACCGGTCGAGGGAAGGGTGCAGGGTCGGAGCTGAGGGCGTCAGGAGCCGGTGCAGGGAGTCAGGAGTGAAGGGGTCGGTGGTCACCGCCCCATCCTGATGGCCGTGCGGGCGAGCACGGCATGCACCCCCCACACGTCGTTGGCGATCTGGGTGACCCGCAGGTCGACCGTCGGGCTGGCGAGGGCCAACGCGGTGGGCCGGTCGAGGTCGTAGAGCCCAGCCATCCAGGTGATCATCGCCTCGAGTGCCTGGGCGGTCGCCTCGTTGAGATCCGCGCTGAGGCCGAAGGTGATCCGGGCGCGCGGAGTCTCGGCGTGCAGCACCGTCAGCGGCCGGTCGCGCACGAGATCGAGGCGCAGCTCGGTGGTCATGCCGCATTCGAGCGCTGTCCCGCACACCTCGCCGTCGCCCTGGACGCCGTGTCCGTCACCGACGCAGAGCATCGCGCCCGGCACCGTCACCGGAAGGTAGAGCGTGGCGCCGACCCCGAGCTCCTTGCAGTCGATGTTGCCGCCGCTCGGCCGCGGCGGGATCGTCGAATGCTCACCCGGCTCGGCGGGCGGCAGACCCATCACGCCGAGAAAGGGATGCAGGTCGACGATGTGGCCGTACTGGTTCTGTCCGGTCGTGCCGTCGAGATCCCAGAGCAGCCAGGACGAGTCGACGCCGTCGAGACCGAGCCGGGTCGTCAGCGGCTTGCCTGGGATGACCGCGACGGTCCAGCCCCACGGATCCGGCACCAGCGAGTGCACCTCGATGGAGAGCAGGTCGCCGGGTGCGGCGCCCCTGATCTCGATCGGTCCGGCGAGGCAATGCCCACGGGCGTCGGGGATGAGCGTCGGGGCTCGCTCACCGGGCGCCGGCGGCCGGCTGAGATAGCCGGAGGCGTCCAGGGTGTGTACGACGAGGCAGTCGCCGGGATCGACGGTCAGCACCGGCGGCCGGTCGGGATCGAAGACGTCCGTGACGGCTCCGGGTGCCGGGTCGAGCCGGTGGCTGGCCATGATCCTCCTGGTGGCTAGCGGCCCATCATGCCGGGCAGCATCGCGCCGGCTTCCAGGTCGAGCAGGAACTGCTTGCGCGCCAGACCGCCGCCGTAGCCGGTCAGCTGCCCATTGCTGCCCACGACCCGGTGGCACGGGACCACGATGCTGATCGGGTTGCGCCCGTTGGCCAGGCCCACGGCGCGGCTCGCGTTGGGTTGCCCGATCTCGGTCGCCAACCGGCCGTAGGACCACGTCTCGGCGTACGGGATGCTCTGGAGGGCGCTCCAGACACGCATTTGAAACGGTGTGCCGACCATCGTGAGCGGTACGTCGAACCGGTTGAGTTCGCCTGCCCAGTAGTCGATGAGCTGCTCGCGCAGCGCAGGCAGGACGGTGTCGTCGCGGGGGCCGTGCGCCGTGGTCGGCGGGAGGTGGCGCTGCTCGGTCAGGTAGAGACCGGCGAGCGCGTCGCCCTCCGCGACCAGGGTCAGCGCGCCGATCGGGCTGTCGACGACGGTGTGGCTGGTCATGGTGTTCCTTTCGGGAGGGTGTTGACGGCGTGGTCCCCCACGGCCCACAGGTGCTGGACGGCGTAGGCCCGCCAGGGTCGCCATTGTTCGGCGTGTTCGATCAGCGCACGGCCGGTCGGCAGACCGAGCTGCCTGGCCAGGACCACGACGCCGAGATCGGTTGGCAGGAAGGCGTCCGGGTCGCCGAGGGCGCGCATGGCGATGGTCTCGACCGTCCACGGACCTATGCCGGGCAGGGACTGCAGGTCGGCCCGGGCCCGCTCCCGGTCGGCCCCGGGGTCGAGGTCGACCTCACCATCGGCAAGCGCGCGGGCCAGACCGGTGAGCGTCCGGCGGCGGGCCTG
>JAYSQK010000009.1:0-4719 GCA_043721555.1 Frankiales bacterium | reverse complement strand
ATCGATCACCACACCATCGTGTTCGGCATCGGGCCGGCCGGCACCGGCAAGACCTACCTCGCGATGGCCAAGGCCGTCCAGGCGCTGCAGGCCAAGCAGGTCAACCGGCTGATCCTCACCCGGCCGGCGGTCGAGGCGGGGGAGAAGCTCGGCTTTCTGCCCGGCACGCTCTACGACAAGATCGACCCCTACCTGCGGCCGCTGTACGACGCGTTGCACGACATGCTCGACCCGGAGTCGATCCCCCGGCTGATGGCCGCCGGCACGATCGAGGTGGCGCCGCTGGCATACATGCGCGGTCGTACGCTGAATGATGCTTTCATCATTCTCGACGAGGCGCAGAACACCTCGGCCGAGCAGATGAAGATGTTCCTGACGCGACTCGGTTTCGGCAGCAAGATCGTCGTCACCGGCGATATCACGCAGGTCGATCTGCCCGGCGGCACGACCAGTGGTCTGCGCGTCGTCCGCGACATCCTCGACGGCGTCGAGGATGTGCACTTCGCGCAGCTGACCAGCGCCGACGTCGTGCGACACAAGCTGGTCGGCCGCATCGTCGACGCCTACGAGACCTACGACGCCGAGCAGGAGCTCGCCCGCACCGGACCGCAGCGCACACCGGGCCGGCGCGACGACAGCCGACGCCGGCAGTGAGCATCGAGGTCGCCAACGAATCCGGTGTCCCGGTCGACGAGGAGGCGCTCATCCGGGTGGCCCGCCATGTCCTCGACGCGATGGGGGTGTCGCCGCTCGCCGAGCTGTCGCTGATGCTCGTCGACCTGGCCGAGATGGAGCGCCTGCACGTGCAGTACATGGACGAGCCGGGACCGACCGATGTGCTCGCGTTCCCGATGGACGAGCTCGACCTGCGCGGTTCCCGTGGGGTCGCCCACGGGCCTGAGCTGTCCTCCGGTGATACGGCGCCGACCCTGCTCGGCGACGTCGTGCTGTGCCCGGTCGTCGCAGCCCGCCAGGCGGTCGAGGCCGGCCACAGCACCGAGGACGAGTTGCAGTTGTTGTGCACCCATGGCGTCCTGCACCTGCTCGGGTTCGACCACGGCCAGCCCGATGAGCACCGCGAGATGTTCGCCCTGCAGGCCGAGTTGCTCACCTCGTGGAAGCGGGGCCCGTGAGCAACGGCAACCCCGTCGCCCCGCTCGCCGTCGCTGTCGTCTTCGTCGTGCTGGCAGGCACCCTCGCCTGCCTCGAGGTCGGGCTGTCCCGGGTCTCCCGCGTCCGGGTGGAGGAGCTCGTGCGGGAGGGTCGCCGCGGTGCCCGCCGGCTGGAGACGGTGCTGGTCGACCCGCCACGTTCGCTGAACCTGCTGCTGCTGCTGCGCCTGGTCTGCGAGCTGGCGGCGGCCGGCATCGTTACGGCGTACAGCCTGGACCGGATCGACGGCTCGTTCGCCGTCGTGCTGGCGGTGGCCGTGATGACCGTCGTGAGCTACGTGTTCATCGGGGTGGCGCCGCGCACGATCGGCCGCCAACAGGCCGAGCGCGTGGCCCTGCTGGGCGCCGGTCCCGTGCTCGCGCTCACGAGCGTCTTCGGTCCGCTCCCGCGGCTCCTCATCCTGCTGGGCAACGCGCTCACGCCCGGCAAGGGCTTTCGCGAGGGACCCTTCGCCTCCGAGGCCGAGCTGCGGGACATGGTCGAGATGGCGCAGCAACGCGGCGTTGTCGAGCAGTCCGAGCGCGACATGATCAACTCGGTCTTCGAGCTCGGCGACACGATCGTGCGCGAGGTGATGGTGCCGCGCACCGACATCGTCGTGATCGAGCGCGGCAAGACCGTCCGGCAGGCGCTCAACCTGCTGCTGCGCAGCGGTTTCTCGCGGGTGCCCGTTGTCGGCGAGAACACCGACGACGTCGTCGGGCTCACCTATCTCAAGGACCTCGTACGCCAGGAGCGGGCGGAGGGCGGTGCCCTGCTCAAGGTCGAGGACGTCATGCGCGAGCCCGTCTTCGTGCCGGAGAGCAAGCCGGTCGACGAGCTCCTGCGGGAGATGCAGGCGAGCCTCGGCCACATCGCCGTCGTCGTCGACGAGTACGGCGGGACAGCGGGTCTCGTGACGATCGAGGACGTCCTCGAGGAGATTGTCGGCGAAATCACCGACGAGTACGACCGCGAGGCCCCACCGGTCGAACAGGTCGACGACGACACCGTGCGGGTCACCGCGCGGCTGTCGGTCGAGGATCTGGAGCAGCTCTACGGCGTCGAGATCGCGCACAAGGACGTCGAGACCGTCGGCGGCCTGTTGGCGATGCTGCTCGGTCGGGTGCCGATCCCCGGCGCGACCGTCCACGTCGAGGGCCTGGTCCTCGTCGCCGAGGGCGCACGGGGCCGGCGCAACCGGATCGGCACCGTGCTGGTCCGACGAGAGGAGACCGACCGTGGCTGAGCTCGACCCCGAGGACACAAAGATCATCGTGCTGGCCCGGGGAGCCCGGCTGCGTGCCTACGCGCCGCACACCGGCGTGGTCGAGGGCGCAGCGGTGCGCGACACCGACGGCCGCACCTACGCGGCCGCCACGGTGGAGAATGCCGACCCGAACCTCACGACGTCGGCCCTTCGCGGGGCGGTCTCGGCCGCCGCCTCAAGCGGGGTCCGGGCCTTCGAGGCGGTGGCCATCGTCACCGACGGTCTGGTCGCCGACGCCGACCTCGCGGTGCTGCGCGAGTTCGGGGTGGGGACCACGTTGCTGCTGGCCGATGCCGGCGGCGTCCTGCGCGAGGTCCGCAGCAGCTGACCGGGGTCTGGGACACTGGCCCGGTGACCGCCGACTTCCGATCCGGGTTCGCCTGCTTCGTCGGGCGCCCCAATGCCGGCAAGTCGACGCTCACCAACGCCCTGATCGGCCAGAAGGTGGCCATCACCAGCGACCGGCCGCAGACCACCCGGCACGCCGTACGCGGCATCGTCCATCGTCCCGACGCGCAGCTGGTCCTGGTCGACACCCCGGGCCTGCACAAGCCGAGAACCCTGCTGGGCCAGCGGCTCAACGATCTGGTGCGGGAGACCTACGCAGGGGTCGACGTGATCTGTTTCTGCGTCACCGCCGACGACAAGATCGGCCCGGGGGACCGGTTCATCGCCGCCGAGCTGGCTCCGCTGAAGACCCCGGTGATCGCCGTCGTGACCAAGACCGACCTGGCCGGCAAGGACCGGATCGGCGAGCAGCTCCTGGCGGTCAGCGCCCTCGCCGACTGGGCCGACGTCATCCCGGTCAGCGCCGTCGACGGCTTCCAGGTATCGCTGCTCGCCGATCTGTTGGTCGGGCGGCTGCCGCCGGGACCGGCGCTCTACCCCGACGGTGAGCTCACCGACGAGCCGGAGCAGGTCTTGGCCGCCGAGCTGATCCGCGAGGCCGCCCTGGAGGGGGTCCGCGACGAGTTGCCGCACTCGATCGCCGTCACCATCGAGGAGATGACGCCGCGGGCCGACCGGCATCCCGACCGACCGCTGCTCGACATCTACGCGACCCTCTACGTCGAGCGCGACAGCCAAAAGGCCATCGTCCTCGGCACGAAAGGAAGCCGGCTCAAGGAGGTTGGCACCACCGCCCGCAAGCAGATCGAGGTGCTGCTCGGCACCCCGGTGTTCCTCGACCTGCGCGTCTCGGTGGCCAAGGACTGGCAACGCGACCCGCGACAGCTGCGCAAGCTCGGCTTCTGACGGCGGTGGGTGCTGGCCTGCGTGGCGTCTTCGATCGCGCCGCCAACACCTACGACGTCGCCGGTGCCCGACTGCCTGGCCAGGTTCGGTCGGGCCCGGCCCAGGTCCGGTGGCCCCGGTACCCGGTCGGGGCGCCCGAATTGTCCGCTCACTGCAGGGCCCGGTCCGTGAACCCCCGAAGCACTCACGGGGCGACTAGCCTCACGGGGTGGCGCTCTACCGGGACGAGGGTGTCGTCCTGCGAGTGCAGAAACTCGGTGAGGCCGACCGGATCATCACCGTGCTGACCCGCCGCAACGGCCGGGTCCGCGCGGTCGCCAAGGGCGTGCGCCGCACCCGGTCGAAGTTCGGCGCCACCGTCGAGCCGTTCAGCCACGTCGACCTGCAGCTGTACCAGGGCCGAGAGCTCGACATCGTCACCCAGGCGGACAGTCTCACGGCGTACGGCGAGACACTCGTGCACGACTACGGGCGGTACACGGCTGGGACCGCCGTGCTCGAGACCGCCGAGCGGCTGACCGCCGAGGAGCGGGAGCCCGCGCTGCGGCTGTTCCTGCTGGTGATCGGCGCGCTGCGGGCGCTGTCGGAACGTGATCCGTCGCTGGTGCTGGACGCCTTCTTGTTGCGGGCCATGTCGGTGTCGGGCTATGCCCCGGCGCTGCAGGACTGTGCCCGCTGCGGCGCCGCCGGGCCGCATCGGGCGTTCTCGGTCGCGGCAGGCGGGGTCGTCTGCGCCGCCTGCCGGCCAGCTGGTGCGGCGTCGCCCAACCCGCTCGTCCTGGCTCTGATGGCGGATCTGCTGTCGGGGGAGTGGGCGGCGGCCGAGGCGAGTGAGCCGGTGACCCGCCGGGACGCCAGCGGCCTGGTCGCCGCGCACCTGCAGTGGCATCTCGAGCGCGGGCTCAGATCGCTGCCGCTGGTCGACCGGTGAAGCACTACCGTGAGCGTCATGGAGCACGTCGTCGTGCGCGAAGCTCGCTCGCCCTGTCGCCAGGTGCCGCGTGAGGCGTCGCGTCGCTGCGTCAACCGTGGTGCGCCGCGCC
>JAYSQK010000008.1:0-11877 GCA_043721555.1 Frankiales bacterium | reverse complement strand
CTGTCCGCGCTCGACGCCGACGCATCCGTCGTCGTCACTCCCGTGCGCCTGGTCGGGCGGCCGGGGGCGTTGCCGCCGGCGCGCACGGTCCGGGTACCCGCTGGGCGCACCACGACGTTGCGGTTGTCGACGTTCTTCCCACCCGGCACGACGGCGCGGTTGGCGGTCGAGGTCCGCCCGGGGGTCGGCTCCGGCCAGGTCTACGCCGCGCGCTACCTGCGAGAGCGGGGCGCCACCGGGCCGCTCACGACGCTGATCGACCTGCAGGGACCGGCCCTGCAGGTGTCTCGTCCAGTCGTCGTCCGCGATCCGGCGGTGGGGGCAACGGGCTGAGTCAGGGTGGGTCGACCTCGTCCGGGTCCATTCCGAGCAGCCCGGCGACCTGCTCGACGACCACCTCGCGCACCAGCTCGGACAGCTCGGTCCGGTTGGCGGCCCGCGCCTCGAGTGGCCGCCGGTAGACCACCACCCTGGCCGGCGCCTGCTGGCCCGCCGTCAGCAGCCGGCCGAGTGGCACCGGCCCGCCCGCCGTCTCGTCGGCAACCACCCCCACCTCGTCGGCCAGCCCGACCTGCGGGACGTCCTCGACGGCGAACTCGACCCCGGCCAGCCGGTCGGCGAACCGCTCCTCGAGCGCGGCGATCACGTCGCGGACCAACTCGTCGAAGCGTTCCGACCGGGTGCGCGACAGCGGCACCCGCACCTCTCGGTCACCGAACCGGGCCATCGGCTGCACCAGGCGGCCGCGCATGCCTCGGCCGTGTCGTTCCCGGCGCCGGTGGGAGCTCACAGCCGGGCAGACTGCCACGACACGGCCCCGGAAGGACGCACCTGGTGGTCGGCGATCCGGCGGGGGGCTAGCGTCGCCCGCTGTGAGTCCTGTCCGGCGCTGCTCGCGTACCGCGTGCGCCCTGCCCGCCGTCGCGACGCTGACCTACGTCTACGCCGACCGGGCGGCTGTTGTCGGTCCCCTCGCGACCTACGCCGAGCCACATTGCTACGACCTGTGCGACACCCACGCCGGCCGACTCACCGTCCCACGCGGGTGGGAGGTGGTGCGCCACGATCCCGACCCGGCGCAGACCAGGGCCCGCAGCAGCGACGACCTCGAGGCGCTCGCCGACGCCGTCCGCGAGGCCGCCCGCCCGGCCCGCAGCGCCGAGTCGCAGCATGGCCAGCCGGCGACCGGCCGGCGGGGACACCTGCGCGCCGTACCGACCCTGACCTGACCCATTGGCCCGGCGTACCGCCTGGGTGATTTGTCCTGGTTCGGGATGGACACGCCGGATGCTCAAGGCGTCCCACACCTGCGCCGAAAGCAGTGGAGTCGCCCACCGCAGCAACCTCTGGAGCTCCCTGTGTCGCTCGTGACCACGCCCACCAGCCAGCTCAAGACCTGCGGCCAGTGCCGCGGGACGCGGGTCACACACATCACCATGACGCTCACCGACGGCTCGGCCGTCGACTTCACCTCCTGCCACTCCTGCGAGACCCGGAGCTGGACGCAGGCCGGCTCCGACCTCGACGTCTCGGCCGTCCTGCGCAAGGCGCAGAAGCACAAGCTGGTCAAGGAGCTCGCGTCCTGACCTGAGTAGGGTCGGTATGTGACCGATCTCTCCAGCATCGTCAAGGCCTACGACGTCCGTGGGGTCGTACCCGACGAGCTCGACGCCGACATCGCGCGCGCCATCGGGGCGGCGTTCGCGCAGTTCACCGGCGCACCCCGCATCGTGACCGCGCGCGACATGCGCGAGTCCGGCGTCGCGCTGGGCCGGGCCTTCGCCGAGGGCGTCACCAGCCAGGGTGTCGACGTCGTCGAAAGCGGGCTCGGCTCGACCGACCTGCTCTACTACGCCGCCGGCTCGATGGACATCCCGGGAGCGATGTTCACTGCCAGCCACAATCCGGCGAAGTACAACGGCATCAAGCTCTGCCTCGCCGGCGCCCGCCCGGTCGGCCAGGAGAGCGGTCTGGTGCAGATCCGCCAGGAGGCCGAGCGGTTCCTCGACGAGGGCATCCCGACCGCCGCCCACCAGGGCACGATCAGCCAGCAGGACGTGCTGGCCAGCTACGCGTCGTACATGAAAGAGCTCGTGCCGGACCTCGCCGGCATCCGCCCGCTCAAGGTCGTCGTCGACGCCGGCAACGGGATGGGCGGCCACACGGTCGCGACGACCTTCCGTGGGTTGCCGCTCGACGTGGTGGAGATGTACTTCGAGCTCGACGGCAGCTTCCCCAACCACGAGGCCAACCCGATCGACCCGGCCAACACCGCCGACCTGCAGGCCCGGGTGATCGCCGAGGGCGCCGACCTCGGGCTCGCCTTCGACGGCGACGCCGACCGATGCTTCGTCATCGACGAGCGCGGCGAGATCGTCAGCCCCAGCGTGCTCACCGCCCTGATCGCCGCCCGCGAACTGGCCAAGGACCCCGGTTCGACGGTCATCCACAACCTGATCACCAGCCGGGCGGTGCCCGAGGTCGTCCGGGAGCACGGCGGCAACCCGATCCGCACCCGGGTCGGCCACTCGTACATCAAGGCCGAGATGGCCCGCACCGGCGCGGTCTTCGGCGGCGAGCACTCCGGCCACTTCTACTTCCGCGACTTCTGGAACGCCGACTCCGGCATGCTCGCCGCGCTGCACACGATCGCCGCCCTCGGCCAGCAACCGGGTCCACTTTCGGGGCTGCTCTCGACCTACGCGCGGTACGCCGCGTCGGGCGAGATCAACTCGACCGTGACCGACGCCGGGGCCAAGGTGGCCGAGCTCAAGGCGGCCTACGCCGGTCGGCAGCAGGACGAGCTCGACGGGCTGACCGTCGACCTGGGGGACGGCGCCTGGTTCAACGTCCGGGCCTCCAACACCGAGCCGCTGCTGCGCCTCAATGTCGAGGCGAAGGACGCCCCAGCGATGGCCGCGGTGCGCGACGAGGTCCTCGCGATCGTCCGCGGCTAGGGTGGCGACATGAAGCTGGACCCCGCCCTGCTCGAGATCCTTGCCTGCCCGGACTGCAAGGCGCCGCTGCGCGCCGATGACGCCGCCAGCGAGCTGGTCTGCACCGGTTGCGGCCTGGCCTACCCGGTGCGCGACGACATCCCGGTGCTGCTGGTCGACGAGGCCCGCAAGCCCTCGTGACGCCCGCGCCCGACGAGCTGCTCGACGACGTCGGTCAGCTGGAGGCGCGCGACCCGGGGCAGATGCTCCGGGCGGTCGCCTCAGCCGCTGCACAGGTCCGCGAGGCCGTCCAGTTGTCCGCCGAGGCCGGCCTGGCCAGCCTCGCCGACGAGGACCACCCACGCTCGGTTGTCGTCTGCGGGATGGGCGGCTCCGGGATCGCCGGCGACGTGCTCGCGGCCGTCGCCGGCGCCAGCTGCCCGGTGCCCGTGCTGACCCACCGCGGTCACGGCCTGCCGACCTGGGTTGGCGCCGCCGACCTGGTCGTGGCGGTGTCCTGCTCGGGTGGCACCGAGGAGACCCTGTCCGCCCTCGAGGAGGCCGTCCGCCGCGGCTGCCGGCTACTCGTCGTCGGCGCCGCCGGTTCACCGCTGGAGGCGCTTGGGGCTCGTGGCCGGGCGCTGTTCGTCCCGGTCGGCCAGGGCCGTCAGCCGCGGGCCTCGATCTGGGCATTGTCCACCCCACTCGTCGTGGCCGCCGACGCGCTCGGGTTGCTGCGGGCCGGGCCGACGGTGCTCGAGGCCACCGCCGAGCTGCTCGAGCAGCTCGCCCAGCGCTGCCGCCCCGACGCCGGCTTGGTCGTCAACCCCGCCAAGCAACTCGCGCTGTCGCTCGCGGGCCAGCTCCCCGTCATCTGGGGCAGCTCACCGCTGACCGGCGTCGCCGCCTACCGGATGGCCTGTCAGCTCAACGAAAACGCCAACACGCCGGCGTCGTACGGCGTGCTGCCCGAGGCCGCGCACAATCAGGTCGTCGCCTTCGACGGGCCGTTTGCCCGGGGGCTGCGCAGCGACGACGACCTGTTCGCCGACCCCGTCGAGGAGCCCGACGAGCGCACCCGGCTGCACCTGGTGCTCCTGCGCGACACCGAGGAGCACCCGCAAGTGGCCGTCCGCGCCACGGTGGCCCGCGACCTGGCCCGGGAGCGCGGGGTCGAGGTCTCCGAGCTGGTCACCGAGGGCGGGTCGGCATTGGAGCGGCTCGCGTCGGTGGTCGCGCTCGGCGACTTCGCCAGCACCTACCTGGCCCTGGCCGAAGGCACCGATCCCACCCCGGTCGAGGCGATCTCGGCGCTGAAGCGCCGGCTCAGCCGGTGAGCGCCGGCGGTGGCAGCAAGGCCATCGTCGCGGCGCTCGGCGCCAACCTGGCGATCGCCGCCGCCAAGCTCGTCGGCTTCTTCGTCACCGGGTCGTCCTCGCTCGCCGCGGAGGCAGTGCACTCCTTCGCCGACTCGGGCAACCAGGTGCTGCTGCTCGTCGGCGGCAAGCGGGCCGCCCGCGAGGCCGACGAGCGGCACCCGTTCGGCTACGGCCGGGATCGCTATTTCTACGCCTTCGTCGTCGCCCTCGTCCTGTTCAGCATCGGCTCGCTGTTCGCCGTCTACGAGGGCATCGACAAGATCCGTAACCCGCACGCGCTCGACAGCCCCGCCGTGGCGATCGCCATCTTGGCCTTCGCGATCGTGGCCGAGTCGTTCTCCTTCCGCACCGCCGTGCACGAAGCCCGGCCGCTCAAGGGCGACGCGTCCTGGGTCACCTTCGTACGCCGGGCCAAGGCGCCCGAGCTGCCGGTGGTCCTGCTGGAGGACCTCGCCGCGCTGATCGGCCTGCTGCTCGCCTTGGCCGGGGTGGGCCTGGCCCTGCTCACCGGTGACGGGATCTGGGACGGCGTCGGCACGCTGTCCATCGGGGTGCTGCTGGGCCTGGTCGCGGTGGTCCTCGCGGTCGAGATGAAGGGACTGCTGATCGGCGAATCGGCGTCCCGGCAGGCCGTCGAGGCGATCTGCGGCGCCCTCGTCGACGGGACCACCGTGCTGCGGGTGATCCATCTCAAGACGCTGCACCTCGGCCCGGACGAGCTGCTCGTCGCCGCCAAGATCGCGGTCGACCCGGGGCTCGCCCTGCCGGCGGTGGCCCGCGCCATCGACGATGCCGAGGCCCGGGTCCGGGCCGTCGAGCCGCTGGCCCGGCAGCTCTACCTCGAGCCCGACCTCGACCGGGCCGGGACCTCCTAGCGCTTCTCCCGGTTGGTCGTCGGGGGCGCACCGACCGGGTCCTGCGGTGAGCGGACAATTCGGGCACCCTGACGGAGGTACCGTCTCCTCTCGTGATTTCAAGGTCCGATTCGCGCCCGAAATCACGACACGAGACGGGAGGGGCACCGGGCCCGGACCGCGTAACCGGACGGCGACCCTAGTGTCTGCTCATGCCCGACTCGGACGCCCCGGTCGACTCCGACGTCGCGGATCCGTCGCTGGCCGGGCAGGGACTTCGCCGGATCGCCTACGCCGAGCGGGCGATGCCCGTGCTCGGCCGGCTGACTGGGCGGTTCGCCAAGCAGCGGCCGCTCGACGGCCTTGTCGTCGCGGCCTGCATGCATGTCACCTCCGAGACGGCGGCGCTGGCCCAGACCCTCACCGCCGGCGGTGCGAGCCTGCACCTGGCCGCCTCCAACCCGCTCTCGACGCAGGACGACGTCGCCGCGGCGCTCGTCACCCTGGGGGTCGCCGTGCACGCCCGGCACGGCGTCGACCGAGCTGGCTACGCACGGCATCTGCTCGCCGTCCTCGAGGCCCGGCCCGCGCTCGTGCTCGATGACGGCTGCGACCTGGTCCAGCTCTTGCACAACCGGCCGGAGCTGCTCCCCGGGGTGCGGGCCGGCTGCGAGCAGACCGCGACCGGTGTGCTCCGGCTGCGGCAGATGGCCGGCGAAGGGGTGCTGCGGTTTCCGGTGGTCGCCGTCAACGACACGGCCACCCAGCGGCTCGTCGCGAATCGGCACGGCACCGGCCAGTCGACGCTCGACGCGATCATGCGGGCCACCAACGTGCTGCTCGCCGGGACCACCGTCGTCGTGGCGGGCTATGGCTGGTGCGGTAGTGGGATCGCCGAGCGGGCAAGGGGTCTGGGCGCGCAGGTCGTGGTGACCGAGGTCGATCCGGGTCGGGCGCTCGAGGCGGTGCTCGACGGACACCGGGTCCTGCCGATGGAGCTCGCCGCCCGGATCGGCGCGGTGTTCGTGACCGCGACCGGCAATCGCGACGTGCTGCGGCCTGAGCATTTCGCCGTGATGCGGGATGGCGCGGTGCTCGCCAACGCGGGGCACTTCGACGTCGAGGTCGACGTTGTCGGGCTGGCTGCCGCGGCCGTCGAAGTGACTCGCGTCCGTCCGCATGTCGACGAGCACGTCATGCCCGACGGCCGCCGGTTGCTGCTGCTGGCCGAGGGCCGGCTCGCCAACCTCGGCGCCGCCGAGGGCCACCCGGCGGCGGTGATGGACATGAGCTTCGCCGTGCAGGCCCTCACCGTGGAGTGGCTCGTCAACCAGCAACTGCCGCCCGGTGTGCACGAGGTGCCGGCCGGCATCGACGCCGAGGTCGCCCGCACCAAACTCGCTGCCCTCGGGGTGACACTCGACGCGCTCACCGACGACCAGGACCGTTATCTGTCGAGCTGGCAGGCCTGAACTGGAACACACCCAACCGGCGGCGGGTTGGCCCCGGCATGACACTTCCCACCCCAAGGACCTGGCTCGTCACCGGCGCCTCCCGCGGCCTCGGCCGGGCCTTCGCCGAGGTCGCCCTCGAAGCCGGTGACGCCGTCGTCGCGACCGCGCGGAAGGCCGAGCAGCTCGACGATCTCGTCGCCGCCCACCCGGACCGCGCGTTGGCGCTGGCCCTCGACGTCACCGACCGCGAGCAGGTGCAGGCCGTCGTCACCGAGGCCACCGGCTTCCGCGGCCGGCTCGACGTCCTCGTCAACAACGCCGGCTACGGCCTGGCCGGCGGCGTCGAGGAGGCCAGCGAGCAGCAGGTGCGCGATCAGTTCGAGGTCAACGTCTTCGGCGCGCTGTGGTGCACCCAGGCGGTGCTGCCCGGCATGCGGTCCCGCGGCGCCGGCCACATCTTCCAGATCTCCAGCATCGGCGGCGTCGCCGGCTTTCTCAACACCGGCATCTACCACGCGAGCAAGTGGGCGCTGGAGGGCTTCTCGGAGTCACTCGCCCAGGAGGTCGAGGCCTTCGGGATCGGCGTGACGATCGTCGAGCCCGGCCCGTTCCGCACCGACTGGAACGGCGACAGCATGACCAGGGCAACCCCTCTCCCGGCGTACGACGGGATCCTCGGCGACCGGCGAGAGGCGATGTCGGGGGCGCAGGCGCGGACCCAGGCCGGCGACCCGCGGCGGGCCGGCCAGGCGCTGCTGCAGGTGCTCGCCAGCGACACCCCGCCGCGCCGGCTGCTACTCGGCAAGCTGGCCGCCGACGTCGGACCCGCGACCTACCGGGCTCGGCTGACCGAGTGGGCCGCCTGGGACGCGGTCGCCCGCGGCGCCGACTTCGACGACTGAACCCTGATGCCGGCAGGCGTCTACCGGCTGGCCGACGGCGGCCTCGAGCGGTTCACCTGCGCCCCCGGCCCGGTTGGCTGGCGCTACGTCAGCGACCGGCTCGAGCTCACCGTCGACGACCGCTGGGTCGTCGTCCGGCTGGTCGTCGCCAGGGCGGGGTGGGAGCTGCGCGGTGGTGTCGTGGGTCCCGACGTCAGCTGGCGGCGCGGTGGGCAGGTGATGTCGGTCCGCGGCGACGGCTTCACCGGCCCCAGCCCGGCGTACGACGTGGCGGTGGCCCGGCAGCTCGGGCTCGAGGTCGGGCAGACCCGCCGGCTCCGGCTGGTCGAGGTGACCGAACCGGTCGCGGCCACCCGGACCGTCGATGTCCAGTGGGCGCGGGTGGCCGACGTGCGGGGGACCGAGCGGTACGAGATCGACGACCTGGCCACCGGCGAGCGCCGGGTCGTGCACCTGCTCGGCGACGTCGTGGTCGATCGACTGGATGACCTTGACACGCCTCCGTCCGGGTTGCGGCCTCTGGACGTGCAACCCTGACACGACGCTGCTAAGGTTGTTCCGATGGCCACCCTGACGATCCACGAGGCAGCGACGACCACCGGCTGGTCGGCGCGGATGCTGCGCTACGTGGAACAGCTCGGCCTGGTCGAGGCGGCCCGGTCCAAGGGCGGCTACCGGCTCTACGGACCGGCGCAACTGCAGCGACTGCGCACGCTGCGCGACCTGCTCGAGCGGCACGGCGTCGAGCTCGGTGACGTCGGCTTCGCGCTCCGGCTACGCCGCGACCCCGAGCTGGCAGCGGTGCTGGACGAGTGGTTCAGCGCCTCCCCACGACCCCCGGAGGGCGTGCCGGACTCGGACTGGCTCGCCTTCGAGCAGGACAAGCACAGCGCCCTGTTGACCCACCACCCCCGCCTGACCCCCACGAACGGAGCGTCATGACCACGACACAGGACTTCAAGGTCAAGGACCTGTCCCTGGCCGAGTTCGGCCGCAAGGAGATCCGGCTGGCCGAGCACGAGATGCCCGGCCTGATGGCGATGCGCGAGGAGTTCGGGCCGACCAAGCCGCTCACCGGCGCACGGATCACCGGCTCGCTGCACATGACCATCCAGACCGCCGTACTGATCGAGACGCTCGTCGAGCTCGGCGCGCAGGTCCGCTGGGTCAGCTGCAACATCTTCTCCACCCAGGACCACGCGGCGGCCGCGGTCGCCGTCGGGCCGACCGGCACGGTCGAGGCCCCCGCCGGCGTCCCCGTCTTCGCCTGGAAGGGCGAGACCCTGCCGGAGTACTGGTGGTGCACCGAGCAGGTCGTCGAGTGGCCGGACGGCGCGGGCCCCAACATGATCCTCGACGACGGCGGCGACGTGACGCTGCTAGTCCACAAGGGGGTGCAGTTCGAGGCCGCCGGCGTCGTGCCGCCGACCAGCGAGGACGACTCCGAGGAGTACGCCGTCATCCTGGACACCCTGCGCCGCTCGCTGGCCGCCGACCCGCAGCGGTTCACCAGGATCGCCGCCGGCATCAAGGGCGTCACCGAGGAGACCACCACCGGCGTCATGCGGCTCTATGAGTTCGCCAAGGCCGGCACCCTGCTGTTCCCGGCGATCAACGTCAACGACAGCGTGACGAAGTCCAAGTTTGACAACCTCTACGGCTGCCGCCACTCCCTCGTCGACGGCATCTTCCGGGCGACCGACGTGATGCTCGCCGGCAAGACCGCCGTCGTCTGTGGCTACGGCGATGTCGGCAAGGGCTCCGCCGAGTCGCTGCGCGCCCAGGGCGCCCGCGTCATCGTCACCGAGATCGACCCGATCTGTGCGCTGCAGGCAGCCATGGAGGGCTTCCAGGTGGCTCGCCTCGACGACGTCATCGAGCAGGCCGACGTGATCATCACGGCGACCGGCAACAAGGACATCGTCATGGTCCCCGACATGGAGCGGATGAAGCACAACGCGATCCTGGGCAACATCGGTCACTTCGACAACGAGATCGACATGGCCGGCCTCACCAAGACCGCGGGCATCCAGCGCAACAACATCAAGCCCCAGGTCGACGAGTGGATCTTCCCCGACGGGCACTCGATCATCCTGCTGTCCGAGGGTCGCCTGCTCAACCTCGGCAACGCGACCGGTCACCCCTCGTTCGTGATGAGCAACTCCTTCACCAACCAGACGATCGCCCAGATCGAGCTGTGGACCAAGAACGACGACTACGACACCCAGGTCTACGTGCTGCCCAAGCACCTGGACGAAAAGGTCGCCCGGCTCCACCTGGCCGCCCTCAACGTGCAGCTCACCGAGCTGCGCAAGGACCAGGCCGAGTACATCGGCGTCGACGTCAACGGCCCCTACAAGGCCGACGCCTACCGCTACTAGCCGACGCCGACTGCGGCCCGGTCCCCTCGGGGGCCGGGCCGTTCGGCGTCCACTGGCGGGTCCAGGCGCCGCCCCGCCCCTCGCCCTTGCGAGCAAAGGGGCAACGGGCGTCGGGCCTCGTGCTCGGCGCGCGCGCTGAGGCGGTCGTTCACGCCGGTGGCGCGAAGCCTCCGGCCGGCGAGGGTGGTTGCGTGATGGCCACTGGCTCAACCAGCCGCGGGGACTCGGCTGGCGGGGCCGGTGTGGCGGACGCGAATGGCGGAGCAGCCGCGGAGCTGAGCCACATCGGCTGCGCCGGGGTAACGGGCGCGGAGCCGGGTGCGCCGAGGCGGAGTTCCTCGCGCCACCGCCGCTCGGCGAGCACGGCCGCCAGGTAGGCCCAGCCCGGCGTACCGGGTGGTGGGGGAGGGGTCACGACGAACGACACCGCCGAGACCAGGCGGCCACCGAGGTCCTCACGGGCAGCGTCGGTGAGGTCGGCCGAGCGCGCGACGAAGGAGCGGACGGACAGCGCGAGGCCATCGGAGAGTCCGGCCAACTCAAGGCCGGCGGCCCAGCTGGCCAGGGGTGGCGGCATGGTCGCGACGACCCCACCGCGGACGGGGACGCGCTCCTGCAAGACGAGTGTGCCGGCCAGCACGTCACCGATTCGCTTGCTGGCCGGGTTGAGCAGCGAGCAGACGACGGCGCCGAGGAAGAAGGTGGCGCCGGGCCGCTCGACGAACATCGCCGTCAGGCCACGGACCAGCGCCTGGCGGAACCCGATCGGGCCACCGTCGTCCCGGACGACCCGCAGTCCCATCGCCGCCTTGCCGGGGGTCCGGCCCCGCCAGAGCGACTCGCACAAGATCGGGTAGCCAGCCAGGACGGCAAACACCACGACGATCTGCAGGGAGGCGGTCACCGCGTTGTCGACGCTTGGGGCCGCGGCGCGCAGCAGCGCTTCCAGGATGACCAGCAACGTGCCTTGCACGGCGACGTCGATCAACCCGGCAACCAGGCGAGAGGGGAGTCGGGCCGGCCGCAGATCGAGCGCGACCGCCTCCCCGGTGACGAGCTGCGACACCTGACCTCCTCGGTGGCCCGGCGGCGCCGGGTTGACCGCCCTAGTCTGGCCGACGTGGACCTCGACGCGTACGTCGCCGCGCACTCCGGTGATTGGGCCCGCCTGGAGACGCTGTTGGCCAAGGCGCGGCGCGCGCGCTCCCTGCACGGTGGTGAGGTCGACGAACTGGTCGATCTTTACCAGCGGACCGCGACGCACCTGTCGGTATTGCAAAGCGCCGGCAACGATCCGGCGCTGGTCGGCAGGCTGTCCTCGCTGATCGCGCGGGCAAGGAGTGTCGTCGCCGGCACCCGGCAGCCGGCCTGGCGGGACGCCGTGCGCTTTCTCAAGATCGACCTGCCGACCGTGCTGTACCGGGCCCGCTGGTGGTGGCTCGGGGCGGCGCTCGCGTCGGTCCTCGTCGCACTCGCTGCCGGGGTGTGGTTCGCCACCCACCCCGAGGTGCAATCGGCCCTGATCGATCGCGAGACGGCCGACCGCCTGGTCAATCACGATTTCGCGGCGTATTACCGGTCGGCTCCCGCCCAGGACTTCGCGGCCAAGGTCTTCACCAACAACGCCCAGATCGCTGCGGCAGCAATCCTGTTCGGGGTGCTGCTGGGCCTGCCAGTCATCTACCTGCTGCTGCAGAACGCCCTCAATATCGGCTTCGCGGGCGGGCTGCTCGCGGCCAACCATCGCACCGGGCTGTTCTTCTCGCTGATCTTGCCGCACGGGATGCTCGAGTTGACAGCGGTTTTCGTGGCGAGCGGCCTCGGGCTCAAGCTTGGCTGGACGGTCATCGACCCGGGCCGGCGAACCCGCACTGCGGCCCTGGCCGAGGAGGGCCGGACACTGATCGCCGGCGCGATCGGGATGGCGTTGGTGTTGTTCGTCTCGGGCCTGCTGGAGGCCTTCGTGACGCC
>JAYSQK010000007.1:0-1677 GCA_043721555.1 Frankiales bacterium | reverse complement strand
TACGACGCGGCGCTCGCGGGCAACGGGCCGCGCAAGATCGAGCAGGTCCTCAAGAGCGGCCAGGAGGTGCTGGTCCAGGTCAGCAAGGACCCGATCGGGCAGAAGGGCGCGCGGCTCACCAGCCAGATCAGCTTGCCCGGCCGCTATCTCGTCTACGTGCCCGAGGGCTCGATGACGGGGATCAGCCGCAAGCTGCCCGAGGGCGAGCGCACCCGGTTGAAGGCGATCCTGAAGCAGGTCGTCCCGGAGGGCGCCGGCGTCATCATCCGGACCGCCGCCGAGGGGGCCTCGGAGGAGGAGATCGCCGGCGATGTCCGTCGGCTACAGGCGCAATGGGAGGTCATCTCCGGCAAGGTCGCCAAGGGCGGCGCGCCGGTCCAGCTGCACGCCGAGCCCGACCTGGTGATCCGCGTCGTGCGGGACATCTTCAACGAGGACTTCGCCCGGCTCGTCGTCCAGGGCGACACCGAGTGGGACACGATCAAGGACTACGTCGAGTTCGTGGCACCTGATCTCGCGCCCCGGCTGGCCAAGTGGGCGGGCGAGCGCGACGTCTTCGCCGAGCACCGCATCGACGAGCAACTGCTCAAGGCCCTCGACCGCAAGGTGCACCTGCCGTCCGGCGGCTCGCTCGTCATCGACCGCACCGAGGCGATGGTCGTCGTCGACGTCAACACCGGTAAGTTCGTCGGCAAGGGTGGCAATCTCGAGGAGACGGTCACCCGAAACAACCTGGAGGCGGCCGAGGAGATCGCCCGCCAGCTGAGGTTGCGCGACCTCGGCGGGATCATCGTCGTCGACTTCATCGACATGGTCCTGGAGAGCAACCGCGACCTCGTCGTACGACGGCTGGTGGAGTGCCTCGGCCGCGACCGGACCAAGCACCAGGTCGCCGAGGTCACCTCGCTCGGGTTGGTGCAGATGACCCGCAAGCGGGTCGGGCAGGGCCTGCTGGAGAGTTTCAGCGAGACCTGCGAGCACTGCGCCGGCCGGGGCGTCGTGTTGCACGCCGAGCCGTTCGACGACCGGCCCGCGCCCCGCGACAGGGACCGCACGCCGAGGGTGACGCCCCGACCGCCCAAGCCCGGCCCGTACGCCGAGCCGGCCGCGCCCGCTGCGTCGGCGGACGAGCCGGCCGGTGAGAGCACCGGACCCAAGCGCCGCCGTCGTGGCGGCCGCGGGACCGGCTCGGCGACGCAGCCGCCCGAGTCCGAGGTTGCCGAGCTGCTCGGCGCGGACGAGGTCGCGGACGAGGTCGCGGACGAGGTCGAGTTGGCGGCGGCCGGTCCGCACGAGCTCGGCCCGGAGCTCGCGGTGGAGTTGGCCGAGCTGGCGGCGCCCGAGCCCGAGCCGGTGGCCGACTCGCCCAAGCGGCGCCGCCGGGCGACCAGCCGACCGGCCGGCCCGCCCGGCTGACCGCTTGGAGACCCGACCGGGCCTCCTGTACCCTGCCAAGGTCGCGTCGTCGTACGCGCCCTTCTCGCGCGCGCGTCGTGCGGGTCCCGATCTGCCTAGGAGTCATTCGTGTACGCCATCGTCAAGACCGGCGGCAAGCAGTACAAGGTCGCCGTCGGTGACGTCGTCGAGGTCGAGAAGGTCACCGGTGCGCCCGGTGCGGCCGTCGCCCTGCCGGCCCTGCTCGTCGTCGACGGCACCGACGTCACCAGCGACGCCAAG
>JAYSQK010000006.1:0-1740 GCA_043721555.1 Frankiales bacterium | reverse complement strand
GCCCCGAGCAGGCGCAGGGCCGCGACGAGCACCGGCGTCCGGGCCCGGCCGGCCCCGTCGTCGATCTTGAGCGCGACCGCCGAGCCGTCCGGCAGCGCGGCGGCGTAGACGCCCTCGGCGCCGTCCTTGGCGACCAGGCCGGGCAGGCCCTGCAGCAGCTGCGTGACATCCCGACCGGTGCCACCGACCAGGAACGGGTGCGCCCGCATGGCGTCGGCGACCTGCCGCTCCGGGCCGGCGGTGGCCGACGCCAGCGCCCCGAAAGCGCGGGCCAGCCCGGGCAGGCTGAGGGCGTGCTGCGGGGCGCCGCACCCATCGACGGCGACATGCAGCACCGTTTCGCCGGCCAGCCGTTCGATCCCGGCGATGATCGCCTGCTGCACCGGGTGCTCGGGCGAGAGATAGCCCTCGACCGGCCAACCGTTTGCGACGCAGGTGGCCAGCATCGCGGCGTGCTTGCCTGAGCAGTTCATCGTCAGAGCCGACGCGATGCCGCCGCCGGCCAGCAGGGTGTGCGCAGCCGCCTCGGACAGCGGGAGCATCGCCGGGCAGCCGAGCGCGGAGGTGTCGAGATCGCCCAGGATCCGTCGTACGACGTCGAGGTGGGCCGGTTCGCCGGAGTGCGAGGCGGTCGCGAGGGCGAGCTGCTCGCTGTCGCCGGGCGTCCAACCGGCCTCGAGCAGGGCGACGGCTTGCAACGGCTTGTTCGACGAACGGGGGAAGACCGGCCGGTCGGGGTCGCCGACCGAGAGCGCCCGGGAGCCGTCGGGACGCAACGCGACAACCGAGCCGGTGTGGGTGCTCTCGAGATAGCCCGAGCGGACGACGTCGACCAGGATCACGACTCCGGGGCCGAAACCGCCTGCTCCGCAAGCAATGTCGAGACGTTGGCCTCACCGTCGCGGTAGCGCCGGGTGAGCTCAGCGCTGCAGGCGTCCATCACCGATTGCACCTGGCGGCGCTTGCCGGACAGGGACTGCTCCTCCTCGCCGAGCACGCTCATGGCGTGCGCGAGTTGGTCGCTGGTGCGGGCGGCCGTGTCGGACAGGTCGATGTCGGCGACCAGGGCCTCGACGTAGCGGCGGTGGCTGTCGACCCGTGACGGCTCGACGACGGTGTGCCGACCCATCCCGCGGGCGGGGGCGCGCGGCTCGTCGGCGAGCGTGCGGGCCAGCCCTTCGACGAGCGAACCGCCGGTGCCGTTGTTGTCGCGGCGGTTGAGCTCGGCCCGGACGATGTCCATCCGCCCCTGCAGCAGCCGACGGATGTAGGAGAGGTCGACCTCCTCCTGCTCGGCGTCGTCGCGCAGCGAACGGACGTCCTCGATCGGCGCCTCGTGCAGCCCGGTCAGGTAGTCCTCGGCGAGCACCCGGTCGATGCGCCTGGTGCCCTGCGCGGGGGTGTGCTCGTCGCCCACGACCACTCCTTCAGCTCCGCGCCTGGATGGCGCCGGTCCATCGTGTCAGATCCGCAGACCGTTGACCCGTACGGCTCAACGTCAGGCCCTTCGCTGCCGAAGTCCTCCTGGTCGGAGTCGTGGGGTGCAGGAGGTGCAAGCGTGCTGAAGGGCGACCTTGTCACCACACCCTTGCCCGAGGTGCTCGCGCAGCTCGCCGACGGCGCCGCGACCGGGTGCCTGCACGTCACCGATGGGCTCGACGACACCGCCAAGCTCTACCTGCGCGGCGGTCGCCTGTACGCCGTGACGGTGCCCGGCGACCGGCCGCAACTCGGCGCCCG
>JAYSQK010000005.1:0-20778 GCA_043721555.1 Frankiales bacterium | reverse complement strand
CGTCCCCGGAGAGCTGAACGCAGAGGTAGCCGGTTCCGTTGCCGGTGCTCGGGTTGGCGTCCAGCTGGACCTGCAGCCCCTTGATCGCGCTCGCGCCGGCGGGGACCGGCAGGTTGTAGGCCCAGAACTGGTGGCGGTCCTTGCCAGTGTCGGTGCAGGACAGCAGGCGGGTGCTACCTGTCTTGAGGTCCTGCGCGACGACGGCGTCCTTGGCGCACGCGTTCATCGGGGTCACCTCGTAGCCGTTGCCGTTGCCACCGGTGTCGAGGTTCTGCAGCGTGCAGTTGGTCAGCGACGTCGTCGTCGTTCCGCTCACCAGGGCGGCCTCGGTCGAGTTCGCGCTCGACCAACTCTGCACGCTGGACTGCAGAACGTAGTAGACGGTGCCGGTCGCGGTGCTGTCTGTGTAGCTGGTGCTTGCGCTTCCGCTCACGGTGGCGATCTGGGTGTAGGGGCCGCCGCTCGTCGACGACCGGAGCACCTGGTAGCCGGTGGCGATCGTGCTGGTGGTGGCCGTCCAGGTCAGGGCCGCGCCGCCCCCGCCGGCCGCGGCTGCCGAGAGGTTCGTCGGTGCAAGCAGTGACCCGGAGGTCAGGATGTTCGCGGTCATTGACGCGACATTCGACAGCGTGGCGAGCGAGGCCGGCGGCGCGCTGAGAGCCAGTGGCAGCACGCTCGCCAGCAGCAGCGCGGTGAGGATGGCGGGGGTCCTTGCCACCCGACCCGGTCGTCGAGCAGGACGCCGACGTCGTACGACGGGGCGGCGGGTCCTCGCAGCGGTGACGTGCCACAGCAGCTGGGACAGGACCACCAGCACGAGGGCTGGGCCCAGCAGCAGCAGGCGGCCCTGGCGGGACTGGGTCCACATGACCCAGCGGCCCGCCCCTGGCCAGGAGGCATCGAGCTGGGCGACGACATTGCTGGCAGGGGTGAGGTCGGGGTCGGGCGCCGCGTTGGCGTCGCCCTTGGTCTGCAGGTAGGAGAGTCCGTCGACCGTCCGCAGGGCGACCAGACGGTGGGTCACGACTGCTCCGCTGCCACCGGCCCGGAAGGTTACGACCAGCCCGGGCCGGAGCCGGCCCTGATCGACGGGGCGCACGAGGATCGCGTCGCCGGCCCGGAAGACCGGCGTCATGCTGCCGGACAGGACGACCAGCAGGCGATCTCCTCGGGCGTGTGCGAGACCGGGTAGGGCCAGGCTCGCCGCGGCCGGCAGCAGGCTCACCAGCAGCAGCAAGCCGACCACGCGCCGCAGCAGGCGCCAACGTGGTGCGGCTGCTGTCGCGCGGGCCATGGCGCTCCTGTCTCGGACCGGACGTGCGCAGGTCCTGCCCCACCCGGTCGGGCGGGTCAGGACCTGGTGCGGTTACGGGTTGTTCGTGGTCTGCTCGCTGTCGAAGCGCAGCACGGCCGTGGTGGTCTTGCCCTGGTAGGGGTTGCCGGTGGCGATCGGCAGGCTGACCTGGGCGCAGAGCGTCTCGGACGCGCCGGCGGCCAACGTCCGGTCACCGGCCTGGGCGCCGGTCGCCGCGTCGCCGATCAGCTTCGTTCCCGTCGTCGCCCCGAGGATGCTTCCGCCGTACAGGGTCGTCCCGGTCGCGCCGAAGCCGGCGGAGCTGCAGGTCGTGACGCCGACCTTGACCGTCAGCACCAGCTGGGCTGCCAGGAAGTTCGCGTCGGTCGCGTCGGTGGTCGAGAGCACCGCGTACCGTTCTGACAGGGTGCCTGTGTTGGAGACCAGGACCGTCCCGTAGACGCTGTCCCCGGGAGCCATATTGCCGGCCGTGATGGCTGCTGTCACGGGGGTTGGCCCGATCTTCACGGTGCCGGTAGTGAACGTGTTGGCGGTCACGGACTGGGTGTCGGTGAACAGCGCCCCGGTCGTCAGGCCGGTCAGCGTCGTGCCGGCGACGCCGACGATGGCGAGGGTGGCGAGCAACCGGCCGAAGGCCAGCGGGCGCCGACGCTCCTCGTCGTCGTCCTGCGGGGTGGGGTTGGCGTCGACGGTGTTCACAGCATCCTCCGGGGCAATGGTCGGTGGCGCCGCCCTGACGATGTGCGCCACCTGTACCGCCGGCTGGCGGACAGATGTTGCATCGGCAACTCTCGGCGAAGCTGTAGCTTCAACTGACTCTGAAGTCAGAACATGAGGGGCGAACGGTGTGAGCACTGGCACGACTCGGCGGGGTGGAGTGGCGACGCCAGCGGCAATTCTCGGTGCGGCTTCGGTGGCCATGGGCGAGCGGGGGTTTGACGCGGTCACCCTCGAGGAGGTGGGTCAGATGCTGGGCATCACCCGCGGCGCGGTGCTGTATCACTTCCCGACCAAGGCGGCCGTCCTGCAGGCTCTGGTGATGCCGTTCCTGGAGCAGATCGATGGCATGCTCGACGAAGCCGAGGGTGCTGACGTCCTCGCACCCCGCGCCCGCCGCCGGCTGTTGACGTCCTTCGTCGACGCCCTGGTCCTGCACCGGGATGCCGCGTCCATGATGGCCCGGGATGTGAGCGGCCAGAAGCAACTCGCACCCGAACAGCAACTCGTCTGGCGTACCGCGAGACTGGCTGCCCTGCTCTGCGGCCCGGACCCGACCCCTGCCACCCGGATCCGGGCGTTCTGCGCGATCGGCGCTGCCGTCCGGCCGATCACGGTCCGCCGCGACCAGTTGGATCTCGATGACCCCGCGGCCCGCAAGGTCATCGTGGCAAGTGCGCTGGCGGCACTACGCGGCTAACCGGTCGTGAGCCTGGCGACGGGCCGGCGGGCGGGGTCGAGGACGACCAGGTCGTCCCGGAGGCGGTGCACCAGCTCGACGTACTGCTCGCGGTGGATGAGCAGTTGACCGAGGGCGGCGAGGTGCGGTGAGGCCTGCTGGGTGTCCAGCAGCACGACGCCGGCCGCGAGCAGGCGCGCGCACAGGTCGACCAGCGCGACCTTGGAGGCGTCCCGCTCGAGAAAGAACATCGACTCGCCGGAGAACACCCGTCCGGTCAGGACGCCGTACAGCCCGCCGACGAGCCGGTCGCCGTCCCACACCTCGAGGCTGTGGGCACCGCCGGCGGCGTACAGGGCGAGGTAGGCGGTGGTCATCTCGGGGCTGATCCAGGTCTCGTCCCTGGCCCCGCAGCCGGCGATCACCTGGGCAAACGCCGCGTCGATCGTCGTCTCCCAACCGCTGCGCCGCAACCGCTGCCGCAGGGACCGCGGGACGGTGACCGAGTGGGTCAGCAGCACAGCGCGTGGATCCGGTGAGCACCACGGCACCAGCGGCCCGGTGGGCGGCGTACCGGGTAGCAACGGCACCGCCCCGCGGCGGGCCAGCCGGCGGGCGGACCGCTCGAGGGAGCGCTCGTGCCGACCCGAGGCCGGCCAAGGAAAGCAGCCCGCCCGGTACGCCGCGACGAGGGTCGGCGGGTCGAGGACGCCACCCAGGGCGATCAGCTCGCGCGGCGCGCCGACGACATCGAGGCCCGCGAAGTCGCTCACCCAGCGGTCCGGTGCACCCAGCGAGGGTAGGTCAGGCGTTGGCCGCGAACGCCTCCGACCAGGGCGCGAGGACCGAGTGGACCTCGGGCCAGCGTTCGACCACCGGTTCGCAGCCACAGGTGGCCATCGAGCAGGTCGGACAGACCGACGGGGGATCCGGGACGATGCGCAGGACAGGCTTCATAACGCCAAGCCTGCGGGTCGCAGATTGCCTCGCGGTGAAGCCGTCGTGACGTTGTGTCGCACCGCCCGGGTGTACGCCGGGACTGCGCCTACCCTTCCTGGGACGAAGCACGCATCCGAGGGGGACCGTGGTGGCTGACCAGGCGGTCGTGGGTCGCCTCGGCGTGATCGCAACGCGGGTCCGCGGCCAGGAGCGGCCGGGCGAGGTGCGCATCGTCGTGGGTGGTGTGCCGCACATCCTGCTGGCCTTCTGCCCCCATCCCCTCGAGCGGGGCCAGGAAGTGCTGGTCGTCGCCGACCGCGGCGCGCGCCGCGTCGACGTCGAGCCCTGGCCGGACGGGCTGCAGGTCGGCTGACTGCACGACCCGGTGCGGTCCCGCCCCGGTGCCGCTTCAGAGAAAAGGTCGCTGACGTGCTTGGTTACCGGGTCCCGGCTCCGAACGAGGCGCTGCTCGTCAGCGGACGCAAACAGAAAGGCATCGATGCCCCCCAGTTCAAAATCGTGACCGGGCACGGGGTCTTCGCGCTACCGGTCCTGTCCAGGGTCTCGACGCTCACCCTCGCGATGCAGGAGGCGGAGGTGGTCGAGGACTGCTACACCCAGCAGGGGCTGACCCTGTCGGTGCAGGCGGTCATCGCCTTCAAGGTCGGCGACGACCATGAATCGATCGCTGCCGCGGCCCGCAGATTCCAGGGCGACCAGGCGCAGATGGCGACCCTGGTCGGGCGGATCTTTTCCGGCCACCTGCGTTCCATCATCGGCTCGATGACGGTCGAATCGATCATTCGGGATCAGCAGAAGCTCTCCGACAACATCCTGGACGCCTCGAAGCTCGAAATGGCCAAGATCGGCCTCGCGGTCGACTCGTTGCAGATCTCCTCCATCGACGACCTGGGGGTGGGCTACATCAAGGCGCTGGCCGCGCCCCATCAGGCGCTGGTGAACCAACTCGCGAACGTCGCGCAGGCCGCCGCGGACCAGGCGTCCGCCGAGGCGCAGCAGGCCAGCGCGCGCAACCAGGCCGAATTCGCCCGGCAGACCTCGATCGCCCAGTCGCAGTACCAGTCCGAGATCGACGAGGCGCGGGAGCGGGCCGCCCAGGCCGGCCCGCTGGCGGCGGCGAAGGCGCAGCAGGCGGTGCTTGCGGAGCAGGCCCTGGTGGCCGCCAGGAATGCCGAACTGCGGGGAGCCCAGTTGATCGCCGAGGTGCTCAAGCCGGCGCAGGCCGAGGCTGAGCGGATCGTGACCCTCGCGCAGGCCGAGGCTCGGGCGACGGAGGTGTCCGCGCACGCCGCCGCCGCGGAAGGGCGGATCGCCCTGGACCAGCGGATCATCGATGCGTTGCCGGCGATGCTGTCGGCGGCCGCCGAAGGGCTGCAGGGCGCCAATCTGACGGTGTTGAACGGCGCCGAGGGGCTCACCGGCGTGGTGGCCTCGCTGGCCGGTCAGGGCATGGCCCTGCTCGACTCGGTCCGGTCGGGGTTGTCCGCGGACCTCGCCCTCCCGGCCGCGACGACGAACCGGGATGACGCCGCGGTGGGCTGAGTGAGGGCCTTCTCGTAGTCCTATCGGGCCATTCCTCGGTCGGGGCAGCTGGCGCAGACTGTCGTCAGAGCCGCTCCGGGGAGGCCGATGTGCGTGTGTTGGTGGTTGACGACGAGCCGGATATCCGTCGGTTCATGTCGCATGCCCTGCTCGCCCAGGGCATGCAGGTGGACACCGCGGCCGATGGCGATGGCGCGCTACGGCAACTGCGCCGTCAGACCTACGACGTAATGCTGCTCGATGTGCTCATGCCGGGCACCTCGGGCCTGGAGCTGCTGCCTCTGGTCTTCAAGGTCAGCCCCAGCCTGCGGGTCATGATGATCTCTGCGCTGAACGAGCCACGCACCCGGGTGAGGTGTCTCGAGCTCGGCGCCGTCGACTACCTGTCCAAACCGTTCGTCCTCGGCGAGCTCGTGGCCCGGGTGCGCATCCATACCCGGGTGGGCAGCGGTAGTACGGCCACGCGGGTCGAGCAACGCCAGGCCGAGCGGCGGATGAGCGGTCGACGGGTGCACGCCCGGCGCCGGGATCAGGGCAATGAGTGCCCGCCGGGCGAGGACGGTCGCTTCCTGCGGTCGCCAGGGGCGACCCTTGATGTGCGAAACAAGCGGGTGCATGTCGGTGGCCAGGTCATCAACCTGTCCGAACGCGAGAGTCTGGTCCTCGCTTTCCTGATCCGGCGATCCGGCGATGTGTGCACTCGCCAGGAGATCCTCACCGAAGTGTGGGGGGCCGCCGGGGTCCAGAACGGCAATCTGGTCGACGTCTATGTCGGTCGGTTGCGGGCAAAATTGCCGACCGACACCATCACCACCGTCCGAAATGCTGGCTATGCGTTCAACGCTGCGTAAATCGGCCCCGGAGCTGGGGCTCGCGGCGTTCGTCGTCGCCAATACCGCCGTCGTGCTGACGACGAAGGTCGGCCAGACCGTCCCCTTCCACTTCATCTGGATCAGCCTGACCCTGGTCTATGGCTACCGCACCTGGTCCGCGACCCGGACGCTGCTGGCGCTCGCCGTCGTCTGCTCCATCACCGCTGCGAGTCTGTTGATCGCGGTCGACTCCGACGGACTCGACCCCGCCGAGTTGGCCGAGGTCCCGTTGATGGCGGCGGTCTTCCTGGCCAACATCTTGCACGCGCGACGTCGGGAGGCCGCGCTTGCGCAGGTCCGGCGGTACGCCGCCGAGCAGGAGCGGCAGCGCCAGAACGAACGCGACTTCCTGCGCGACGCATCGCATCTGCTGCGTACGCCGGTCACCATCGCCCGTGGTTTCACCGAGTTGCTGCGAGCCGGCTTGACGAGCCCGGAGCTGATGGCCGACACCGATGTGATCCTGCGGGAGCTCGACAGTGTCACCCGGATCTCATCCCGGCTACTTCTGCTGACCGCCACCGATCTTGAGCATCTGCTGGAAGCCGAAGCCACCGATATCGCGGACCTGGTCGAACAGGCCGGTTTGCGATGGCAGCCGTCCGCGGCCAGACACTGGCAGGTGCAGACCGAGGAGTGCGAGGTCGTCGGCGATGCGGCGCTGCTGGAGTCTGCCCTCGACGCGCTGATCGAGAACGCCGTCCGGCATACCGACGACGGAGACACGATCTGGCTTCGCTGCAGCCAGCACGGCAACGACGTCATCGTGGACGTCCGTGACGATGGCGAGGGAATCCCCGAGGAATTGCTCCCCTCGCTGTTCGAGCGCAAATGGCGTCCCCGGAGCCCCGGCGAGCGGACCGGTTCCGGTCTTGGTCTAGCCATCGTCAAGGCCATCATCACTGCCCATCACGGGGATGTGCACGCCACCAACTCCCGTGTCGGGGGGGCCGAGTTCACCCTGCGGCTGCCGGCTGCACCCCGCGCGCCCGGTCGTGGAGCCGAGGCTCGGCGCTTCCCGCTGCCCGTTCAGCTGCTGTCGCCAGCCGCTCCTGTCGGGACCGAACCGCAGATCGATCGCGTTTCCTGACACCTTGCCGACAGGCATTGTCAGGTTCGCCAAGAAGGGTTTACCGGTCCCTACCTTTCGATTGCTCCCCGCTTTGGGCAGCAATCGAGATGTCAAGTGGGGGGACCATGGCGAAGCCAGGTCGAACGCGGCCATGGGTGCTCAGCGTGGCGCTGGTGACCCTGATGCAGGTGGTTGCCCTCCCGGTCGTGCTGGGCGGCTCGCCCGCGGCGCACGCGGCGACTGCCTCGCCAGGCGCGATCACCCTGCACGTGCAGAGTGCGAGAAGCGTGGGTGCCGGCGTCGGCTACATCCACCGTGGCGACGCTGTCACGTCCTACAAGTGGCTGATCGCCGCTGAAGACGTCGGCAACCCCGATGACAGCCGGGCGAACTGCCTGCCGCAGACGACGCTCGCCCCGGACGGTCGGGCCACGGACCCGTCCGGCACGTCGACCCCGAACACCGCCAACCCCACCGCAGGCGATCACTGCCAGTGGCCGTCGGTGCGCTACACCCCGGGCGCCGTACCAGTTGTCGCCCAGGGCACCAGCAGCGACCTGAACGACACGACGGCCCTCGACAACCTCCCCGCCGGTCGGTATCTGGTCTCGGTCACGGCCGACGGCTACAAGCTCGACGGGGCGCACTTCACCGTCAACGGTGGGACCCAGCGGGTCACCGTCGACCTGCAGCCGTCGCCGCTACCGCTCGGCACAGTGCGGATGCGGGTCTTCAACGACAGCCTGCCCGTGGACGCGACGTACGAGGTCGGTGCCGAGAAAGGCCTCGCCGGCTTCCACACCACGCTGTCGGACGTGCTGGGCACCGTGTCCACCGACTACTACGGCAATCCCCTGTGCACGAAATACATGCACGACAGCGCCGGGGCAATGATCTTCGACGGCGCCGGCAAGCCGGTCGTCGACGTCACCTCGACCGGCCAGTGCGTCAGTGACGTCAACGGTGACATCGTCATCCCCAACCTCGGCCCGGACCGTTACACCGCGCAGGTGATCCCGCCGACCGGCACGCAGTGGGTGCAGACGACGACCCTCGAAGGCGCCCATGACCACGACATCTGGGTGCAGGAGGGTGCTACCGGCTTTGACACCGAGCAGACCGTCGGCGGGGAACGGGTCCCTGCGGTCGACTTCGGCTTCGTCGCACCGACCGCCCTGCCGGCTGCCACCGCGAGCACCGGTGAGATCAAAGGCACCGCGGTCGTCATCGACACCTATGTCGGCGGCACCGGAGGCGTCGGCGTCCCCAATGCCGGTGTCGCCGGCGCCAGCGTGCGCGGACCGGTCAGCCGGCCCTGGGTGTCGCTGTCCGACCTCGGCCACAACGACCAGATGGTCTACACCGGGCGGGGTGCCGCCAACGGCACCTTCGACATCACCGGTGTTCCCGTAGGCAGCTACCAGTTGACCCTGTGGGATGACGCCCAGGACCTCATCCTCGACAGCTTCAACGTCACGGTCAATGCTGCCGGTGAAGTCGTGGACGTCGGGCAGAAGGGTCTCGTCGGCTGGCATGCCGACGTTCGTGGGTCGGTCTACATCGACGCGAACGGCAACGGCCGGCGCGACGCCGGGGAGACCGGGGTACCGGACTTCGCCGTCGCGGTGAAGTCTCGGGACAACTCGCTGCTCGACCAGGGCCTGCGGACCGTCAGCACCGACGCGACCGGTCATTACGACATCCCCGAGACCTACCCGCTGTCGAAGTTCCTGGTGCTGGAGGCGTTCAACACCCGCTACAAGACGACCGGCATCACCTACCAGGCCGACAATCAACCCGACGAGACGACGCTGCTCGGCTCGGCCGTCGACGTCAGCATGCTGCCGATCATCGGCCTCTCCGGTCGGGTCGACTGGGGTGTCGTGCCCTATGACGCAGCCAGGGGTGAGAACGGCGGCATCGTCGGCACCGTCACCTACGACACGACCCGCAACGAGCTGGATCCGAAGTACGCCGTCACGGAGCCCTACCAGCCGGGAATCCCCGGGATCGGCGTACACCTGTACCTGCCGAAGCTGGACGCCAACAACAACCCGATCACCGACCCTGCCACCGGTGCGGTCCAGCCCGTCCTCGACGGCGCGGGCAAGGCGGTCGAGGTCGCGGACACCGCGACGTCCGAGACGTGGAACCAACCGAAGGCCTGTACGCCGCGGCTCTACAACGGTGACGAACTCGTGCTCGGCACCAATCAGTCGGCGGTGCCCTATGGCCCCGGCACGACGTGTGTCGAGTCGCCGATGTCCGGTTGGCAGATCCGGCCGAGCGAGACCGGGGCGGCCGGCTTCGGCCAGACCGTGAACGGCAACTACGGTTTCACCTCGACCACGATCAACCTGGACCCCAGGCGCACCGATGCGGCCGGTGTCACGATCCCGCTCTACGCCAAGCTCGCCGACTTCGGCATCGCCGACCAGCCGCTGCCCAACCGTAAGTACCTGGTCAGCGTGGACATCCCGAAGGACCCGGTCGACGGCCGGCCGATGTATCAGGTCACCAAGGAAGAAGACGTCAACGTCTTCGATGGTGACGGCTTTCTGCCCCAGGAGAACTTCCCGCCGACGCCGGCGCTTGCCAGCAACCCGCCGGACCCGACGCCGGCCACCCCCAGTGGTCCGCCGACCCAGGGCGCAGGGGAACGGGATGACTGTGCCGGCCCGAACCACACGGTGCACGTGACGGACGCCCCGTTCATCGCCGCCGGTGGCAGCCCCTTCGAGGGCAACGCCAGGCCGCTCTGCGACAGCCGGGTGGTCGCTGTGACGGCCGGTAAGGCTGCCGCGCCGAACTTCAACCTGTTCACCCCGGTCCCGCTGCCTACCCACTTCTGGGGCCTCACGATCAACGACCTGGGCCTGTCCAACGACCAGACCCAGATCGGCTACGGCGAGGCGCAGCCGCTTCCCGGCGTACCGATGGGCATCTACGACTGGTCCGGACGCCTGGTCGACACGGTCAAGACCGACTACAACGGGATGTACGAGGCGCTCGAGCCTTCCACGTCGACGTACAACTGCCCGCTGCCGGCAGGGCCGTGTCCGGGGATGTACCGCTTCGTCGGCAACGACCCCGGGCAGCCCGGCCAGGTCAACGCCAACTACAACCCGCGCTACCGCACCATTGCGACGAACTTTCAGGCTTGGCCGGGGTTGTACACGGTCACCGACACGGCTCCGACCCAAGTCGGTGTCGTGGCGACCGCACCGGGGTCGACGGTCGCCAACGCGGTCAGTTGCAACCCGAGCGGTGACACCCCGCAGGTCTTCGCGGTGTCGAAGCCGTACCTGAAGTATGCCGACGCCGGCCCAGCCCGCCAGATCACCATCCAGGGCACCGGTTTCGGATCGACGCAGGGGACCGGGAAGGTGGCGATCGATGCCGGTCGACCAGGGGACCCCAAGGCCCAGCAGATCGTGAGCTGGACCGATACGGCGATCACCTTCGCGGTCGACGTCGGACTGCAGCCCGGTCTCGCGTCGGTGTCGGTCACCGCCGGGAACGGACGGAGCAGCGTCAATGGGCTCTCGCTCCATGTGCTGAGTTCGGTCGCGGTCAACGGCGTCGCCGCGTACTCACCCAGGCTGCTACAGGTGAATCCGCCTGCGGCCTACGCGCCGCAGTCCTTTAAGGTGGGCGGCACCTTTGCCAGCCCGGTGCTGGGCAACTACCCGACCGTGCAGGCGGCATTGGACAAGGCGGCTGCCCTGAGGGCCGCAGGCGGCGCCAACTCGCTCGTTGTCGTGTGGCCGGCGCCGGCGACGCAGGACAATCCTCGCGGGGAGTATCGCGAGAACCTCGTGGTCTCGTCGCCCGTCAGGCTGCAGGGCGTCGGTCCAGGTGGCTTCCAGGGCGCGAACTATGTGGCCGGCAGCTCGCTGGACGGGCTCGGCTTCAACCCGGACAACGACCGGGGACAGGCCTGGGTGACCAAGGTGGGCAGCCTGACCTACGCCGGTCCACGCAACGTGCCGGACGCCGCTGTCGTCACGGTCGTGTCGAACAACGACTTCGGCGCGAGCTACTTCGGCGCCCTGGATGGGTTCACCGTCACCGGTGGCGCCCAGGCCGACTTCGCGACCAATATCAACGCTGTCCTGGGCGGCACCAAGACCCCGGCCGGCGCGCCGGGCGCCCTGATCACCCAGGGTGGCGGCATCTATCTGCATGCCGCAGCCAACAACTACCACGTCACCAACAACGTGGTCGTCGGCAACAGCGGGTCCTACGGCGGCGGAGTGCGGGTCGGCTCGCCGTACGGCGCGAGGACCGGCAGCAGCAAGGTGGTGATCTCGCACAACCAGGTTCGGGACAACGGCGGCACCAACCTGGCCGGCGCCATCGGCCTGTTCGCCGGCTCGACCGGCTACTCGGTCGACCACAACGACCTGTGCGGCAATTTCTCGGCCGAATACGGCGGCGCGATCAGCCACTACGGCCTGAGCAACAACGGCGCCATCGCCAGCAACCGGGTGTGGTTCAACCAGTCCTACGACGAGGGCGGCGGGATCATGATTGCCGGGGAGCTGCCGAGTGACGTGACCAAACCCTCCACCGGCTCAGGACAGGTGACGATCGACGCCAACCTGGTGCAGGACAACCTGGCCAACGACGACGGTGGCGGCATCCGCTTCCTGCAGGCGGGGACGGCCAAGATCAGGGTCACCAACAACATGGTCGTGAACAACGTCTCGACCCATGAGGGTGGTGGGTTCGCCCTCGACGACTCGACCAACGTGCAGCTGATCAACAACACGGTGATGAAAAACATCACCACGGCAACCGCGGTCACCAGCGACGGCAAGCCCGCGCCAGCCGGCCTGTCGACCGCCATGAACAGCGACCAGCTGCAGGCCACGCTCGGGATCAACAAGCCGACGTACAGCAAGCCCCTGCTGCTGAACAACATCTTCGCCGACAACCGGGCCGGCTCCTGGAATGGTCAGTACGTCTCCGGGATCGGCTCGCCGCAGGCACCTGCGAACGATCCGATCCGCGATTGGGAACTCGGCTCGGTCGATGCGGGGGTGACGCTGACCCCGACCTTCTCGGTCCTGCAGCAGTACGACGCGGGGGTGACGGCCAGCGCCACGAACCTGGTCGGCGTCGATCCGGGCGTCCAGGCTGCCTTCGATGTGTCAGCCACAATCGAGACGTCGCGAACGTTCCCGTCGTTCCGGCAGGCGGTGATCGTGGCCCGAAACCTGCCGCCGCAGTTGCAGGGCAACTATCACCTGCGCCCCAGCGGTTCTCCGGCCAGCAACGCGGGTGCCGGAAGCACGCTGTTGAACGGCGCGACCGTCCTTTCGCCGACGACCGACATCGACGGCGAGCTCAGGAGCACGACGACGCCGGATATCGGCGCGGACGAGATCCCCTAGGCCGCAGCTCATGCCAACACCTCGCGAGGAGCTCCACGTGGACGACCAGTTGAACGTCGCCAGGCTCACCCGGCGCGGCCTGCTCACCGGCGGCGCCGGTGCGGCCGGCGCCCTCATCCTCGGCCGGCTGGCCGGCAGCGGTCGGGCGACGATCCCGCTGCTGACGGCTCCGGCGGCCGTCACCACGCCGGGCGGGACGGCCCAGCTGCATCTGGCGGCGACGGACGGCTGGGTGTCGATGCCGGAGGCCGCCCGGGCGATCCCACCGTTCTGGCCGGACGCGCTCGCGCCGACGCCGTACAACCTGTATGTCTTCGGCTTTCGGGACGTGACCGGAATGTCGAGCGCCGACGTCACAGCGCAGCGCGGACACGCCCAGATCAGCGCACCGATGCTGGTCTTCGACGAGTACGACGCCGCCAAGGGCAACGATGTCAAGATCACGCTGAGCAACCTCGGCCTGCAGCAGCGGCCCGATCTCGTGGACGGACACACCATCCACTGGCATGGCTTCCAGAACGCGATCCCGCTGTTCGACGGGGTGCCCGAGCTGTCGATCTCGGTGCCAATCGGGCGTGACTTCACTTACTACTACCGGCCACACGACGCCGGCACCTACATGTACCACTGCCACTACGAGGACGTGGAGCACGTGCAGATGGGGATGACGGGCACGTTGTTCGTGCGGCCCAAGCAAAACAGCAACCCGGTGAACGGTGACCCCGCCGGCACCCGGTACGCCTACAACGACGGGGACGGGTCGACCCGCTACGACCGTGAGTTCGCGTTCATGATCAACGAAATCTGGGCGGAGGCGCACTATCGGGACGCCCACATCCAGGCGACCGACTGGACCGATTTCGCGCCCAGCTTCTGGACGCTCAACGGTCGTTGCTACCCGGACACGATCGAGCCGAACGGGAATCCGGCCAGCGCCGCCGCCGGACGGCTGCGCTACCAGCCGAACTCATCGCTGGTCACCTGCAACGAGGGTGACCGGGTGCTGCTGCGCCTGGCGAGTCTGGGCTATCAGAACCACTCGATGACCGTCGACGGCGTCGACCTGAACGTGGTGGCCAAGGACGCCTCGCTGCTGCGGGGACGGGACGGGTCGGGGACCGGCTATCTGACCAACACCGTCGATCTCGGACCGGGTGAGAGCCGAGATGTGCTGTTCACCGCCCCGCAGGTGACGCCCGGCGCCGGCGGCTACGCCACGTTCTTGCTCTACGACCGCGACCACGCCCACCAGACCAATGCCGGGGGCGCCGGCTACGGCGGGCAGTTGACGCAGATCCGCGTCTACCCGAAGGGCACCCTGCCCGCCCAGACGATCCCGAATACCTGAGTCGGACAAAGGACGTGCAGTGATGACTATCTCCGCCTCCCGTCGGCTTCGAAGGGCGCTCCCGCTCGTCCTCGCGGCCGCGACAGCGCTGGCGTTCCCCTGGGGGAACGGGGCCGCGGCAGCCGTCGCGGCGACCAGCGAGGGCATCATGTGCGAGACGGATGCGAGCAACACCTTCTCGCTGACCGCCTCGAGTGGCTACGTCTCGACGCCTGACGGCAACTCGATCTACATGTGGAGCTACGGGGACTCGGGGGGTTCGTTCCAGCTGCCCGGGCCGACGCTCTGCGTCACCGCCGGTTCGACCGTCACCGTTGTGCTGCACAATGCCCTGCCCGAGGACACCTCGATCATCTTTCCGGGCCAGCAGCACGTGAGCGCGGACGGCCAGCCGGCCCAGCCGCAGTTCGACGCGGGGACACCGGCGACCCTCACGTCGCTGGTCCAGCCGGCTTCGGCAGGTGGGGGGCAGGTCACCTACTCGTTCACCGCCGGGTCGCCCGGGACCTACCTCTACACCTCCGGCAGCGACCAGCAAAAGCAGCAGCAAATGGGCTTGTACGGCGCGCTGGTCGTGCGTCCGGTCGGGCATGCCGCCCAGGAGAACACTCGCAGTGACTCGACGTTCAACTCGCGCCGGGAGTTTCTCTACCTGCTTTCCGACATCGACCCGATCATCCACCGGGCCGTCGAGCGCGGTCAGGCCGCGGACTTCAACAGCCTGCGCCCCCGCTATTTCCTCATCAACGGCCGCAGCATGCCGGACACGATCTCACCCAATCGGGCCTCGTGGCTGCCGACCCAGCCATACGGCGCGATGGTGCGGATTCAGCCGTACAACGCCACGAGCAACCCCGATCCCGCCCTGGTCCGCTATCTCAACGCCGGCGAGGTGAACTACCCGTTCCATCCGCACGGCTCCGACCAGCGGGTCATCGCCAGGGACGGCCACCCGCTCACCACGCCGGCCGGCACTGATGCGTCGTACGACAAGTTCCTCATCGACGTCGGACCGGGGCAGACCTGGGACACGCTGCTGAGCTGGACCGACGCCGAGCACTGGAACGCCGACACAGCGCCGATCCCGGTGCCGCTTCCCCAGCTGCAGGACCAGATCGTCGGCCCCGGCCCCCAGACCTGGTTCAGTGAGAACCCCTATCTCGGTGGCGCTGTCGGCACGACGCCACAGGGAGTCACGCAGAACAACCAGTGCGGCGAGTACTACGAGACCGCACACAGCCACGCGCTCAACCAGGCGACCAACTACGGCGCGAGTTTCGGCGGGATGATGACGCTCATCCGGATCGACCCGCCCTCGCCCAACAACTGTCCAGCGCAGTGACCGGACGAAAGGCAGGCACGACGATGCACGCCATGCACCGCGCCCGGACACTGGGCATCCGAATCATCGCCACGACGACCGTCGGCGCCCTGGTCGGCCTGGGCCTCGCCGGTGTCGGCACGCCGCCGGCTGCCGCCGCGCAGGCACCGGTGCATATGGCGCCAGCGGCCGTCGGCAGCCTCGCGACACCCGCTGCCGCCGTGGCGACCCCGGCGTCGCCGCAGGGACCACTGGTCCCCGACGGCCGCCGCGTCGTCGCCTGTAGCGCCGGCTGCGACCTCTGGGCGCAGGCGGGCAGTTGGGCGCCGGGCGTCGCCGGTTCGGTCCCGGTGTGGGGCTTCACAGCGGCTGCCGCCGACCCGGTCGCCGCCGTCGGCCCGACACTGCTCGTCGGTCGCGGGAGCACCGTCACGATCACCTTGCACAACAATCTGCCTGGCGCGCAGGCTTTGAGCCTGGCGATTCCCGGCATGACCGGCCTGACCAGTGACCTGACCGGTGTGGACGTCGGTGGGACGCGGTCGTACACGTTCACCGCCGGCCGCTCCGGCACCTACCTCTACGAGGCGGGCCACACGGCGCAGGGTGCCCGCCAGTCCCTGATGGGTCTGGTCGGCGCGCTTGTCGTGTCCGGGGACGTCTCAACCTCAGGGCGGCCGACCACCTACTCGACCGACGCCTCGGCGTTCGACGACGAGGCCGTGCTCGTGCTGAGCGAGATCGACCCGGCGTTCAACGCCGACCCGCTCGGCTTCGATCTGCGCTTGTTCGCACCGAAGTATCGGCTGCTCAACGGAAAGACGTTTCCGCAGACGAACGTGATCGCCACCGACAAGGCACGGACCGTGTTGTTGCGCTACGTCAATGCCGGTGCCGTCAACCATCCGATGGAGCTGCTGGGCGTCGAACAGACCGTGATCGGTCAAGACGGCCACGCCTCACCGGCGCCCGAGCAGGTGGCATCCACCACCATCACGCCGGGGCAAGCGGTCGACGCGCTGGTCACGATGCCCGACACCGAGGCGAAGTACGTCCTGGCTGAGTCCGCCGGGCAGCTCAACGACAACAGCAGCACCGACGTCGCCGGCCAGCAGGCGTTCGGCGGGATGCTGACCTTTCTCGACACCAGTGCCGCACCGCCGACGACCGACATCTTCGGCCCGATCTCCTCAGCCGTGACGGCGACGCCGAGCACGGTCACGATCCACGACAGCCTCACGGTCACCGCCAGCTTCTCCGATGCCAAGGCCGGCGGCAGCAACGTCGACAGCGCGGAATACGCCGTGGACGATCCCACGCTCGCGCTCGGCAGCGGCAGCCAGCTGTCCACGGCAACGGGGCAGCCCAGTGTCACCTGGACGGCAGCCACCTCAACCGTCCCGGTCACCAGTCTGACCCGGCTGGACCCGAGCACCGGAATGCCGGTGCTGCTCGCTGCCGGACGGCACGTCGTCTACGTTCGCGCACACGACGCCAGCGGCAACTGGGGCCCGATCGGTTCTGCGGTCTTCAACCTCAAGCAGACCGGACCCGTGACGACGGCCGCAACGGCCGGACCCAGCCCGACCAACGCCACCAAAGCGGTGGTCCTGTCCGCGACAGGGGACGACAGCGCCTTCAACGGCACGGTGGTCTCGGCTGAGTTCTACCTCGACAACGACCCTGGCCAGGGCAGCGGCACGCCGTTGACGCTGAACCGGCAGGCCACGGTGGTGGCCGAGACCGCGACCATCGGGTTGCCGATCGTCGCCGGGCTCACCGAGGGACCGCACAAGGTCTTCATCCGAAGTCGAGACAATCTGGGGCTGTGGGGCGATCCCGCCGCCGCTGATCTGGTCATCGACACGACCGGTCCGACCTTTGTGACCGGCAACGCCACGCCGACTCCGAATAATGGCCGACTGGGTTCGTCGGTGGACCCGGCGCAGATGCAGGTCCTCAGCACCTTCACCGACACCGGCTCGCGGCTCGTCGCCGCCGAGGGCTTCGTCGACAACGCCAACGGCATCTCCGGCAAGGGCCTGGTCTTCGTGGCGCGGGACGGAGTGTGGGACTCCGGGCTCGAGCAGACCTACGGGCTGGTGCCGCTGTCGGAATTCACCGGCTACGCCGAGGGTGCGCACGTGGTCTACGTTCACGCCAAGGATGCGGCCGGCAACTGGGGAATGTTCAGTCCGGTGAGCTTCACCGTCGACAAGAGCGGCCCGGTCATCACGGCCGGTCCGACCGTGTCGAACAACGGCGGCACCCTGTCGGCGACCGCGACGGACAACCTCTCGACGGTCTCGGCTGCCGAGTGGTTCACCGGCACCGATCCAGGTGTCGGTAGGGCGGCTCCGATGGCGGTCACCGCCAGCGGGCTCACCGCGAGCCTGGCTGCACCGCTGACGCTCCCGTCGGGGAGCTATCCGTTCACGGTCCGGGCCAAGGATCTGGCCGGTAACTGGGGCCCGGCCACCACCGTCACGCTGACGGTGAGCCGACCGGTCATCTTCGCCGACGGGTTCGAGACCGCCCCCCTGGTGCCGCCCTGGTCGTCGGCGGTCGGCTTGGTGGCACGAAGCACAGCTGCCGCACTCACCGGTACCGCGGGGCTCGCGGTCACGATGAACGCCAGCACCAGCCCGGCGTACGTCCAGGACCTCAGGCCTGCGGCGGAGACGACCTACCACACGTCGATGCAATTCCGCCGGAACACCCTGGCGCCAGGCGCACAGACGGTGACGTTGCTGCGGACCCTGAACGCTGCCGGCAGCCAGGTCTCGGCCGTGCAGTACCGCCGGATCGTCGTCAACACCGTCGCCACCTACCAGGTAAGGCTGGTGGTCAACACCACTGCGGGGACGACCAATACGGTTTGGTTGACGGTCCCCGACAGCGTGCTGACCATCCAGGTGGACTGGTCGAGTGCCGGGTCCGCGACGGCCACCCTGACCGTCAACGGAACGGCGAGCACGCTGAGCGGCCTGAACACCGCTGCGCAGAAGGTCGAGACGGTCCGGCTGGGGATCGTGCAGACCACAGGGGCGATCAGCGGTACGGCGTACGTCGACAGCTTTACCTCGACCCGATGATCGGCAGCACATCGCAGGTCACCCGGCGCGACAGGGTGGCATCGCGGCTGCTCGTCCCGCTGCTCGCGGTCGCCTTGATCGGCTCGTTCGCATGGCGACTGCGGGCGAACGCCGACGTGCGGCACCGCACCGCGGTCCCGCAGAACAGCGCCATCGAGGCCGCACTCGGGGTGCGCTTCACGCTGGCGGCCGTGGTGGCCGGTGGGGGCATCGTGCAGCTCAGCTACACCGTGCTCGACGCCGCGAAGGCCGCGGCCTTCCAGAACGACGTGCTCCACCCGCCGGTGCTGCGCAGCGAGCAGGACGGCGGCCGGTTGACCCGCACCGCCCTGATGAAGCAGGGGCACACGCTTCGACCGGGGCAGACCTACTACGTGCTGTATCTCGACGGTGGCAGCGTCGTCCGGCCGGGTGGAACCATTGAGATCGACGTGGCGGGTCGCCGGCTGGCGCACGTGCCGGTGCGCTGAGATGCGTCGCTGGACCGTCCGGGCCGGCGGGCTCGTCGTCGGGATCGCGCTGGCCGGCCTCGTCTCGGTCGTTGCTGCACCACCGGCATCGGCGCACGCCGAACTCACCCGCAGCACCCCGGCGGACGGCGCCACCCTTCGGGTGGCACCGGGCGAGCTCGTGTTGTCGTTCTCGGAGTCCGTCGAGCGCCACGCCACCCATGTCCGCCTGACCGACGGCCACGGCCGGGAGGTGGCGCCGGGCGCCTTGCGCTTCGTCAAGACGTCCGGTGCCGGGATGGAAACCTCTAGCGCTGCGATCATCTCACTGCCACCCCTCGCTCCCGACGTCTATCGCGTCGCCTGGCGAACGCTCTCCAGTGACGATCTGCACAGCACCGACGGCGTCTTCGTCTTCGGCCTGCAGCGGGCAGTTGGCGCGCAGGCTGCGGTCCCGCGCGATCCGCCGCCCGGATCGGCCGAGGTCGCCCTCCGGTGGTTGACGCTGCTGTCGATGGCTTGCGCATTCGGCGCTGGAGCACTGCTCTCGCTCATGGATGATCGGGCCGCGGCTGGCGCTACCGTGCGGGCCGTCCGCTTGCGCCTGCTCGGGCTGGTCCAGGCCGGCCTGCTGCTCTTGCTGGCGAGTTCCACCGTGCTCCTGGTCGTGCAGGCGACGGCCGGCGCAGCTGCCTGGCAGCTGCTCGGCACCGCGTACGGAGCCCGCTGGTTGGCCCGGGCCGCGGCGGCGGTCATCTTGCTGGTCGTGGCCACCGTGCTGCGGGGCCGGATGAGGAGGGGCGCTTCGAGCCTCGGCCTGCGCCGCGTTGCGGTGCTGGCCGTGCCAGCCTCCGCCGTGCTGGGGCTAGGGGGTGCGCTGATCGGGCATGCGGGAGCCGGGGCGGGGGCTGCCCCGGGGCGTCTCGCGGCCGCAGCCGTCCACGGCCTGGCCGCGACGGTATGGACGGGGGCGGTCATCGCGGCGGCCGTGGCGCTGTTGCCGTGGCGCCGTCCGGACGACCCGCGGCTGCGGCTGGCAGTGCTCACCCGGTTCGGAGGCGTCGCGGCCGTCTGTCTGCTCCTGCTTGTCGTCACGGGACTCGTCCTCGCCGCCGACGGTGTCGCCTCGCTCGACGCGCTGGTCTTTTCGGTCTACGGCCGGGCACTGCTCCTCAAGTTGGCGCTCGTGCTGGTGGCGGCTGTGCTCGGACTCACGAGCACGTTGATCCTCAGGCCGGCAGCTGCGGCGCGTTGGCTCGGCCGTCAGTTGCCGGCAGCGACGCTGCGGCCTCTGGTGGTGATCGAGGCGCTCGTGATGGTGGCGTTGCTCATCCCGGCGGCTGGGCTGGCTTCGGCGCAGCCGGCGATCGGACCGCGCTGGCGTCCACCCGCCGTCGCGAGCGGTCCGGTCCAGGCGGGCGGAGCGAACGACCTGGTGGAGTCGCTGAGCATCGCCCCGAACCGGCCGGGACGCACCTTTCTCACGGTCTCGGTCCTCGACACTCGCCGGCCGGCTCCCGCACCCGTGATCGGGGTGGCCGTGACGTTGCGCGGCCCGGATGGCCACGAGACCACCCGCAACGCCAACCCCGCCGGGTTGTCCGGACCGGTCGCCAGCGGTTCGTCGTACCGGAGCTTTGACGGCTGGGTGGTCGCCGGCGACGACATCACCGCGCCCGGGCTCTGGCGGGTGCGCGTGGTGGCCCGGCGACCTGGCCTGCCCGACGCGGTGGCGATCTATCGGTGGACGGTCGCCAATGGGGCGGCGGCCCGACCGGCGCGGTTGTCGGGGGCACCCCTTGCAGGGCTGCTGGGCGGCCTGGCGTGGCTGCTGACCGGTGCTGGTCTCATCGTCGTGCTGCTGATGAGGCGGCGACGTGGGCGAGCCGTTCCGAGTGACGAGCCGACCCGGCCTGCGCAGCTCCACGATCGCGCGGCGGCGCAGGCGGACAGTGCGGTGCTTGCCGGCTAGTCATCCCGGTGCGGCAGGTCACGGTTTGGGCACGTTG
>JAYSQK010000004.1:0-3039 GCA_043721555.1 Frankiales bacterium | reverse complement strand
TCGACCCCGAGCGTTGGCGGCTGCAACTGACCAGGGACGGCCAGCAACTGCTGCACACCTGGTCGTACGACGAGATGCTCGGCCTTGCGACGACCGAGGCGGACATCACGATCGGATGCGTGAGCAACGAGATCGGTGGCGACCTCATCGGCACCGCCCGCTGGCAGGGCGTCTCACTGCAGGCCCTGCTCGCCCGCGCGGGCGTCACCACCGCCCCGGGCCGCATCACGGGTGTCTCGGTCGACGGCTTCGTCGCGTCCTTCCCCGGTCGGTACGCCTTCGACGGGCGGGCCGCGATGCTCGCCGTCGGCATGAACGGCCAGCCGCTCCCGGTCAAGCACGGTTTCCCGGCCCGGCTCATCGTCCCGGGGCTGTACGGATACACCTCGGCGACGAAATGGCTGACCGAGCTGGACGTCTCGGATAGCACCGACCTGCCGGGATTCTGGGCCGACCGAGGCTGGACCCCGGCGGTCGGGGTGCACATCACCAGCCGCGTCGACAGCCCGCAACCGGGAGCTCAGCTCGTCGCCGGGCCAGCGCGGATCGCCGGGATCGCCTGGGCGCCGATCGTCGGCGTCGGCTCCGTCGAGGTCCAGATCGACGACGGACCCTGGCGGGCCGCGCGGCTGGCTGAGAGCACGACCGGAACGGTGTGGCGGCAGTTCGTCCTCGACTGGTCAGCTGCCCCGGGGACGCATCGCGTGCGCGTCCGGGCAGCCGACGTGAATGGCCACAAGCAGGACCCGCGACGGCGGCCGGTGTTCCCCTCCGGGGCGACTGGGCTGCACCAGGTCGTCGTACACGTCACCTGAGTGGTGCGCGGTGACGCCAGCAGGCGCCGGGTGCGCCCCTGAGGTTTCTGGAAGGTCCGTCGCGCACCCTTCGCCCCAAGAACATGCCACGGAGCGGCGGAGGGCCGGTGACCAACACGCAGAGGCCCGCGCCCGGCCGGCCGGCTGCGCGCGACCGACCGGTCAGCGGCCGCCCGCGGTGGGGCAGGCCTGCGGCGGTCTTCGGCGTCGCCCTCCCGCTGCTACTGACCCTGTTCGCCTTCACGAGTCACCACACCGGACAGCAGGGTCAGCTGAAAGCCCGGCCCCTCGGCGGGCTGAGCAGCCTGTCCAGTCCACCCGCGGTGGTCGGACCGCAGGCCATGCCGGGGATGCCTGGCATGGCCGCGGACGGCGCTGAGGAGGGCGCCCATGCCGGGACCGACACGCTCGGCTTGGGCGACGCGCCAGCAGCTGTCGCAAACCTGGGTGTGCTGGACCAGGTCAGTGACGGGCGGACCATGACCGTCGGGGTCGCGGAGGTGGACGGGACGCCGGGGTGGGTGGTTGTGCGGCGGGAGGTCAACCATGCACCTGGTCCGGTCGTCGGGAAGACCCGCCGGCTCAATGGGCAGGCCGGCGACGCGACGACGGTGCGGTTCAGCGCGCCGGTGAGCAGCGGCGCGTACTGGGTCTCGCTGCACCGGGACCTCGGGCGGCAGCGGGTGTATGAGTTCCCTGGGCCCGATGAGATCGTGGTCGCCGCCGGGTCGGCGCTACAACGCCGAGTCGTCATCACTGTGCGGTAGAAGTGCTGGCGCTCAGCACGGACTCCGTGACTCGCGCGCTGTACTGCTCGAGGGTCGCGACCGGCGAGTACACCCGTGCCCGGGACACCATCTCGCGTCGGAGTTCGCGCTCCGTGGTGAGTTCGGCCCGGATCTCCCGGACCGTCGTCGTCTGGCCGGCTGCCCACATCCGGTCCATCACGGCGGCTTTGAGCTCGCCGAGTCCCCGCACGCGCTGCACCAGCAACTCCTTTCGGCCAGGCGGCTCGCATCTACTCTGCAGGTAGGGCCCCAGGGAACCCCGCTGGCAAGGGCCACTCTGCGCTGGGACCTTCGGCCCTGGTGACGCCGAGACGGTTCCGGCAGACTGGCGGCGACGGGCCACCCGTCGACAGCACCTGCCGCACCGGAGGTTTGCGTGACCGCGTCTCAGCTGCCGGCCCCGTTGGGTGTTTTGGCCGCGCCGTGCTAGCCGGTAAGGGCGACACCAACAGGTCTCGTCGACTCGCGGCCGTCTGGGTGGTCTGCGTGGCCGTGCTCGGCGGCGGCCTGCTGACGGTGCGGGCTGGGGCTTCGCCGCTGGACGACCCGGATCAAGCCCGTCAGCGCCCCGGGTTCTCCGACGCCAACCCGCCCCGGTCCGTGGCGCCTCGTCTGACAGGTCTGGGTCCCGCAGGCAGTCGGGGCGTCGTGTTCTTCACCCGCCCCGATCGGCTCACCAGGCTGCTTGCCGCGTTGGGTGGGGACGACGGCGGTCGACTCTCGCGCCGGGCCCATGTCGTGGTCGTCCTGCCCGTCACGATTGCGGTTGGCGCGCGCACAGGCGTCACCGTACTCGCGGACCCGACTGGCAGCGTCAGTCGGTTGCTGTTCATGCGGATACCCCGCGATGGCGGCTATCCCGTCGGCTACGCGGTGGTGGGACCGGACGGCACGGTCCGCTACCGCACCGAAGACCCGGGCCAGGACCTGCGCCTGTCCGAGGTCCTGATGGCGGTCGGGGACACGTGACCGCCGCGGCGGCAATTCGAGGTGACCGGCGCCTGCGTCATCGTGCCGGCGTAGCCGTCGGCGTCGTCCTAACCGTCGCGGCTGAGGTGTGGTTCCTGGGCAGGTACGCGGCGGAGGCCGCGAGCTGGCACTGGTACATCCATTTCTTCGCCGGGGCAACCCTCGCGCTGGTCATGATGACGTGGTGGTCCTGGCGGCACCGCCGGGCGGTGCCATTCCCATTCGGGTGGGTGCTGCTGGCGCACTTCTTCGCTGCGGCCCCCGACCTGGTCATCCCGGAGAGCATCCCGCACAAGCCCTGGCAGGAAGTCTTTGTCGGCCACCTCGCGAGTCACTACCTGCCCGGGCGTGGCCTGAGTTGGCTGGTCCTGTTTGCCGCCGCCCTTGCCGGCTACCTGGTCACCCTGGCCCGTCGTACGACGCCACCCGGCCATCCGGCGTGGGAGGCGAGCCGACCCGGCCACGCC
>JAYSQK010000003.1:0-1793 GCA_043721555.1 Frankiales bacterium | reverse complement strand
ACGCCCTTGTTGCCGGTGCCGCAGGTCTTGTCGGCGGCCGCCTGCTCCGGGTCCTTGGGCAGCGAGTCGGTGCCGCCGAAGTCGGCCGTGCCGTTGCCGAATGCCGTCTTGCCGGCGCCGGAGCCGGTGCCCTGGTAGGCAACCTGAGCGCCCTTGCACTTGGCCGCGAAGTCCTTGCTCCACTGCAGTTCGGCGTTGGCCTGGAAGGTCGAGCCCTGGGCGCTGAGCGAGCCGGTTGCACACGAGGCGTCGACGGTGGCGCCGCCGGTGGCGGACGGCTTGGTTGCGGTGTTGGTCTTGGTGGTGTTGTCGCCGCTGCCGCAGGCGGTGAGCGCGAGCGCGGAGGTGAGCAGCAGACCGGCCAGTTGGCCGGTGCGGGTGACCTGCACGGGGAGGACCTTTCGGGTCGGGAGGGTCGCCGACGCCCCGTCGTACGACGGAGTGCGCCCTCGTCGACGGCGACGCTAGGCAGCGCAGGTGGCCGCGCCCCGGTAGGCAGATGAACGGACGGCGAACTCCAGGTGTCGCGCCGGCGACCGTGTGACGGCGCTCACTCCACCGTCAGGTGAACGACCCCTGCACAACGATCATCCACGGGAGAAGCAGACATCGGTCGCGTAGCGCCGGAAGTCGAGCCGCTCGTAGACCCGGATCGCGTTGGTGTTGCCCTCGTCGACGTAGAGCATGACTGAGGCCAGGCCCCGGTCCCGCAGCGAGTGTAGGCCGATGAGGGTCAGCGCCGGCCCGAGGCCGCGGCCCTGCTCGGCCGGGTCGACGCCGACGATGTAGACCTCACCGATCGGCTCGTGGTCGTGCCCCTCATGCGCGGTGCCGCCGTGCACCTTGGTCCAGTGGAACCCCACCAGCCGGCCGTCCCGCTCGGCGAGGAAGAAGCCGGCCGGGTCGAACCACGGCTCCTGCTCGCGCAGCATCACCTCCTCGACCCCCCACCGGCCCTGGTCGGGGTGGTTGGCAAAGGCGACATTGTTGAGCTCGGTCCACGGCTGCTCGTCCGCGCCGACCCGGAAGGTCCGCATGCTGATGCCGGTCGGCAGCACCGGATCCGGCAAGGCCAGGGACAGGTCGCGGCGCATCTGCCACAGGACCCGGGTCCGGGTGAAGCCCATCGCCCGGGCCAGCGCCGCGGCCGCGGGCTGCTCGCCGTGCGCCCACAGCCGCAGCCGGCCGTCCGGGCTCTCCCGCAGCATTGCCGCCACCAGGGCGCGGGCCACCCCGCGGCCACGGGCGTCCGGGTCGACCGCGAGCTCGGCGCTCGAGCCGGCGACCTCATCGGTGACGTCGAGATGGGCGTAACCGAGCAGCTCGTCGCCGTCCACGACGAGCAGGTTGCGGACGCCCTCGTCCCCGCCTCGAGGAAGGTGGAGCATGACGTGTTCGGACAGCGGCGCGGTGCCGTCCGCAGCGGTCACCCGGTCCACGAGCCGACGCACCTGCGCGACCTGCGCGGCGCTCACCCGGCCCGAGACGGTCGGCTGGGGGATCGTCTCGGGCACCTGGCAACGCTACCGGCAATCCCGCGCCGATCATGGAACTCGTGCGGGCCGGCACGCTCAGCGGGGCGGCACAACCTCCATGATCGGCGCGGGGTCGGCGGCGGCGAGGTCGTCGGCGAGCGCGGTCAGCGGCGGCGTGACGAACTTGTACCCGACGTGCCGGACCGTGCCGATCAGCTGCTCGTGCTCCGGGCCCAGCTTGGCCCGCAGCCGGCGGACGTGGACGTCGACCGTGCGGGTGCCCCCGTAGTAGTCGTAGCCCCACACCTCCTGCAGCAG
>JAYSQK010000002.1:0-2901 GCA_043721555.1 Frankiales bacterium | reverse complement strand
CCGGTCGTCCTGCTGACTGGCGCCGGCTCCGCGGCGGACCGGGCCGCCGGGTTGAGCGCCGGCGCCGACGACGTCGTCGGCAAGCCCTTCGACACCCTCGAACTCATCGCCAGGGTGCGCACCACGCTGCGCCGGACCGCCGACGGCCGGGCCAGCTCGCCATTGACCGGCCTGCCGGGCAACCACCGGATCGATGTCGAGATCGCGGCCAGGGCAGGCTCCGGTGCGGCGTACGCGGTCTGCCATGTCGATCTGGACGAGTTCAAGGGCTACAACGACGCCTACGGCTTCCAGCGCGGGGACGAGCTGCTGCTGCTGCTCGCCCAATGCCTGCTGCAGGCGGTCGGCGACGCTGGCCTGCCGGCGGCCTTCGTCGGGCACATCGGGGGTGACGACTTCGTGGTGGTCTGCGAGCCGGCGCAGGCCGAGGCGCTGTGCGGGCGGGTGGTCGAGCAGTTCGATCGCACGGTCGCCAGCCGGTACGACGCGGTGGACGCCGTCCGGGGGTGGCTCGAGGTCACCGACCGCCAGGGGGTGCTGCGCCGACACCCGATCGTGTCGGTGAGCATCGGAGTGGCTGCGGATGTCGGCGGGGCCCGCGACCACCGGGCCGTCGTCGCCGCCGCGACCGAGATGAAGACCCTGGCCAAGGCCACCCCCGGCTCGCTCGTCGCGGTCGACCGGCGGGGCTGAGCCGCCCGGCGGTACGCTGATCCGGACAGTCACGCGCGCTCCGGGGCAGGTGTAAGTCCTGACCGGCGGTGACAGTCCGCGACCCGCTCGCAGCCAGCCAGCGGTGGACCCGGCGCAACTCCGGGACCGACGGTGAGAGTCCGGAGGAGAGGTAGCGCGCGAGGCGGGTGCAGCCCTGCGCTGCCGCCCGTCCGTGTCCCCGGAGCGCCCCGAGCTCGGGAGGCGCAGGTGGACGACGAAGCGGCGATGCGCCGTGCGCTCGAATGCTCCGCGGCCGTGCTCGGCACGACCAGCCCCAACCCGCCGGTCGGCGCCGTCGTACTCGACGCCCGCGGTGAGCTGGTCGGCGAGGGCGCCACCCAACCGCCCGGTGCCCCGCACGCCGAGGTCGTCGCCCTGCGCCTGGCCGGGGTCCGGGCCGTCGGTGGCACCGTCGTCAGCACCCTCGAGCCGTGCGCGCACACCGGCCGCACCGGCCCGTGCACGTCCGCGATCAGCCAGGCGGGGATCCGGCGGGTCGTGCTCGGCGCCACCGATCCGACCGACCTCGGCGGCGGGGGCGCGCAGGTCCTCTTGGCCGCCGGGGTGCAGGTCACGTCCGGGGTGCTGCCCGACGAGGTCGAGCGAGGCCCGCTCGAGGCCTGGCTGCACCGCCAGCGCACCGGCCGGCCGCACGTCACCTGGAAATACGCCGCGACCCTGGACGGCCGGTCCGCAGCGGCCGACGGCACCTCGCGGTGGATCACCGGCGAGTCGGCCCGGCAGGACGTGCACCGGCTCCGGGCCGAGAGCGACGCGATCGTCGTCGGCATCGGCACGGTGCTGGCCGACGACCCCGAGCTGACGGCTCGGCCACCCCGCGGCGAGCAGCCGCTGCGGGTCGTCGTCGACCGCACCGGCCGGTTGCCCGCCGGCGCGAAGATCATCCCGGCGCTCGTGGTGACCGGCAGCCCAGCCGCGGTGCTGGCCGAGTTGGCGGCCAAGGACATCGTTGCGGTGCTGCTCGAAGGCGGCCCGACCCTGGCCGGCGCGTTCCTCGCCGCCGGTCTGGTCGACCGCGTCATCGGCTACATCGCCCCGGCGCTGCTGGGTGACGGACCGCACGCCCTCACCGGCGTCGGCGTGGGAACGATCAGTGCCGCGATCCGGTTGCGGCTCGACGACGTCACCCGCGTCGGCGACGACGTACGACTGACCCTCAGGAGGGCGTGATGTTCACCGGCATCGTCGAGGAGCTCGGGGAGGTGACCGGCTGGGAAGACCTCGTGGACGCGGCCCGGATCACTGTCAGCGGCCCGGTCGTCACGGGTGACGCCAGGCACGGCGACTCGGTTGCGGTCAACGGCGTGTGCCTGACCGTGGTGACCAACGAGGCTGGTGCGTTCACCGCCGACGTGATGAAGGAGACGCTGGACCGCAGCAGTCTCGGGGCCCTGCGGATCGGCAGCCCGGTCAACCTCGAACGCGCCGTCCGGCTGCAGGACCGCCTCGGCGGTCACCTGGTGCAGGGCCATGTCGACGGCACCGGCGAGATCCTGAGCGTCGCCCCGGACGAGCACTGGACCGTCGTACGACTGAGCCTGCCCGAGGAGCTCGACCGATACGTCGTCGAGAAAGGCTCGATCACCGTCGACGGCATCTCGCTCACCGTGGCCGCGGTGGAGCCCGGCTGGTTCGAGGTCAGCCTCATCCCGACCACACTGGAACGCACGACGCTGGGACGCAAAGGCGTCGGCGACCCGCTCAACCTGGAGGTCGACATCACCGCCAAGTACGTCGAGAAGCTGCTCGCCGCGAGGCTGCCCGCATGAGTGCCGCGCTGGAGGGTGTCCCGGTGACCGGCCTCGACTCGATCGAGCGCGCGATCGCCGACATCGCCGCCGGTAAGGCGGTCGTCGTCGTGGACGACGAGGACCGTGAGAACGAGGGCGACGTCATCTTCGCCGCCGAGCTGGCGACCCCCGAGCTCGTGGCGTTCACGATGAGCCAGTGCCGGGGCCTGCTCTGCGTGCCGCTCGAGGGCGACGCGCTCGACCATCTCCAGCTCGGGCAGATGTCGCAGCAGAACACCGAGCGGATGCAGACCGCCTTCACCGTCAGCGTCGATGCGCGCGAGGGCGTCACGACCGGCATCTCGGCGGCCGACCGGGCCCGGACCATCGCGCTGCTGGCCGACCCGTCGAGTAGCCCCTACGACCTCGTCCGCCC
>JAYSQK010000001.1:0-12002 GCA_043721555.1 Frankiales bacterium | reverse complement strand
CGCCGAATCCACTCGCCTCGGCCAGTCGGGCCGTGGCCATGATCAGCTCCGGCGGCATGTGGCTTCCGAGGACGAGGCCCACCGGCGAGACACGTTCGCTCTTCATATCGAGGCACCCTCCACGGTTTGAGGCCCTCCGAGCCAGGGCTTGGGTTCCACTGTAAGGAGGGCAGTCGGCGTCGTCATTGGCGTCGCCGACGAAAATGGTCGTCGCTTTGTGCACCCGCGAGGTCGGCGGCCGCCTTCGACACGGCGGCCACGATCTTTTGGTACCCCGTGCAGCGGCACAGGTTGCCGGCCAGCGCGGTGCGGATCTGCTCGACGCTCGGGTCCGGTTCGCCGGACAGCAGCGCGGAGGCCGAGATCACGATACCGGGCGTGCAGAAGCCGCACTGCACGCCGCCCTCCTCCAGCATCCGCGCCTGGATCGTGCGCCCGACAGTGCCGTCGCCGACGCCCTCGATAGTGGTCACTTCCCGACCGGCGGCCTGGAGGGCCAGAGTGCAGCACGAGTTCACCGGCGTGCCGTCGAGGAGCACGATGCACGCCCCGCACTCCGAGTCGTCGCAGCCCTCTTTCGCTCCGGTCAGGCCCAGCTGCCGCCGGAGCAGGTCGAGCAGGGTCCGCTCGGCCTCGACTGCGGCCGAGTACTCGACGCCGTTGACGCGAACATTGAGGGCGTAGCTCACCCGGTTAGCTCCTTCGGTGCCCGCCAATGCCGGGTGGCCGGCACCGCCACCGCCCGTCCTGCGGCGCGGGCCGCGGCCACCAGCACCGCTCGTGCCGTCATGACAGCGACCATGTGGCGGCGGTAGGTGGCGCTGGCCCGGTTGTCGCTGATCGGCTGAGCGGCGTCGACCGCCGCCTGGCCCGCGGCGGCCGCGGCGTCATCGGGCCGGTGACCGACGAGGGCGCGCCCGGCGCCGGCGGCGATGAAGCACCGGGAGCCGACGGCGGTGAGGGCCACGGCCGCGGCCGTGATGGTGCCGTCGTCGTCGAGGGTGATGGCGCAGGCCGCTCCGACGACGGCGATCTCCATGGCGCGCCGGTACTCGAGGCGCACATAGGCGCTTCCTGACCGCGGCGCTGGCTGTGTGATCGTCACGGCGGTCAGCAGCTCATCGGGGGCGAGCACCGACTGCCCGGGACCGGTCCACAGGTCGGCCACCGCCACCGACCGGGTGCCCGCACGCGAGGCGAGTTCGGCCGTGGCACCGAGCACAAGCAGCGGGGACCCGGTGTCCATGGCCGGCGAGGCGTTGACGAGGTTGCCCCCAAGGGTGCCGGCGGCACGGGTCGAGGGGGAACCGACGATGGCGCTGGCATCGGCGAGCGCCGCGAACCAGTCGATCACGTGCACCGACGACGCCAGGTCGGCGTGGGTGGTGAGCGCCCCGACGCTCGTCGCCCCGTCGGCGAAGACCTCGATGCCGCGCAGTTGGGCCAGCCGGTGGAGGCTGACAATTGCGGCGGGCAGCGACCGTCTCCCCGACCGGTGGTTCACCATAGCGTCGGTGCCACCGGCCACGACGCCGGCGCGGCCGTGCTCGCGGACGGCGTCGAGGGCCTCCTCGAGATTCCCCGGGGCTACATAGAGGCGCCCGCTCATGGGTTGCCTCCGGGTTCGTGCAACGCTTCCCAGACCCGCTCCGGAGTCATCGGTAGCCGGCGGACCCGGCGGCCGGTGGCGGCGGCGATAGCGTTGGCCACGGCTGCGGGCGGCGCCACCACCGGCGGCTCACCGACGGCGCGGGCGCCGTGCGGGCCACCCACCGGCGCCGGGCCGCCGACGAACGCCACGGTGATGGGCGGCGCGTCGAGCGCCGTCGGGAGCTTGTAGTCGACGAGGGTCGGGTTGAGCTGGTGGCCCGCCTGGTACTGGCTGCCCTCGAGCAGCGCGAACCCTATGCCCTGGACCACGCCGCCCTCGACCTGCCCCTCGGCGCCGACTGGGTTGAGGACGCGGCCGAAGTCGTGGGCGGCGACCCAGTCGAGGATCTCCACGACGCCGGTCTGGCGGTCGACCCGAACGCGGGCGACGTGGCAGAAGAACGACGGCGCCGCGAACGCCGAGTAACCGAGCCGGCCCACGCAGCCGCTGACATCGTGGGCGGGCGTGGGGATCGGTGTCCCTGAGCCCTTGCCGAGTAGGAGCTCGCCGCGGTGGGCCTTGGCGGCGAGGACGGCGATGGGAACCGACGACCCGGGAGTTCCGCGGACGCGGGCGACACCGTCGACAAGCTCGAGGTCGTCCGGCGCCGCCTCCAGCTCGTCGGCGGCGAGTCGGAGCAACTCGTCGCGCACCTGCCGGGCAGCGTCCATCACGGCCCGTCCGTTGTTCATCGTGGTCTGGCTCCCGGCGCTGCCGAGGTCCCACGGCCCGGCGCTCGTGTCCTGGTAGACGATCGAGAACTGCTCCGGGCGCATACCAAGCTCCTCGGCGGCCAGCAGGGCGAGGCCCATGACGGATCCGCTGCCGTTCTCCTGGGCGCCCGTGACGATCGTGCCGCTGCCGTCGCCGTTCAGCTTGACGTACGCGCCAGACGGGGCCGGAAGGCTGAACCACCAGCCACACGCCACCCCGAACCCCTCGCCCTCGGGGAGGGCCTGCCCGTGCCCGGCCAGCGCGAGCGCCCGATTGAGGCAGTCGACCGGCGTCGGGTCGTCGAAGCGCTGACCGGTCTGGCCGGTGTCGCCGTCGACCACCAGGTTCCGGCGCCGGAACTCGACAGGGTCGAGGCCCAGGCGTTCGGCGATAACCTCGGTGTGTTGCTCGACGGCCCAGCATGTCTGCGGACCGCCGGGCGCCCGCACCGAGCCGGCCGGCGTTCGGTTCGTGTACACGGTGTGGACCTCGGCGCTCAGGTTCGGGATCCGGTACGGGCCCTGCACCATCATCAGCCCGATCTCGGCGGCGAACAGCCCGTCGCCCGTGTACGCCCCGCCGTCGAGCACGATGCGAGCCCTCCGGGCGGTGATCGTGCCATCGCGGCGTACGCCCGTCTCGATGTCGATGACGGCAGCGTGGCGAACCTTGTCCGTCGCCAGGAACTCCTCGCGCCGGTTCAGTACGAGCTTGACCGGGCGCCGGGTGACCCTGGCGAGGAGGGCGACGTGGGCCTCGAAGTGGAAGTCGCACTTCCCACCGAAGCCGCCGCCGAGGTGCGGGACGATGATGCGCACGTTGCTTTCGGCGATACCGAGCGTCTCGGCGACGCCGGCACGGGCGGGGAACGGCACCTGCGTCGTGCTCCAGATCGTCACCCTGTCGCCCTGCCACTCGGCGATCACGGCGTGCGGCTCGATCGGGACGGCGTGGGCCATGTCGCTGCAGTACCGCTCGGACACGATCACCTCGGCCTCGGCGAAGCCGGCCGCCACGTCCCCCTTCTCCGACGTCATGTGGCCGCAGTCGTTGCCGGCACGGTCCACGCCGGGCTGCGTGACGTAGGACGCCCAGTGCTCATGCACCAGCGGAGCGTCCGGCGCGAGGGCGGCCTCGGCGTCGAGGATCGGCTCAAGATCCTCGTACTCGACGTGCACGAGGCGGGCGGCCTCTCCGGCGATCTCCGGAGTCACCGCCGCCACCGCCGCCACGATCTCGGCCTCGAAGCGGACCTCGGATGCCGCGAACAAGGTGCGGTCCTTCACGAACATGCCATATCGGACACCGGGCGCGTCGTCTTGCGTAATCACGGCGAGGACGCCCGGGAGCGCTCGTGCCTCCGCTGTGTCCAACCGCACGATGCGTGCCCGCGGTCGGCCGGCGTAGACGAACCGGGCGTGCAGCATCCCGGTGAGGGTCATGTCGGCCGTGTACCGCGCCTGGCCGCTGACCTTCTCCGGCCCGTCGGCGCGCAGCACCCGACTACCGATCACGGACGTCACGGCGCACCACTCTCGGCCAGAGCGCCCGACGAGCCCGGGTCGGGGATCACGAGGTTGCCCCACTCGTCAACCTCAAGGTGTTGGCCCGGGTGGACGAGGGTGGTGGTGGATGGCTCCTCGACGATGAGCGGCCCGGCGAGGCGGGCGCCTCTGGGCAGCAGGTCGCGCTCGTAGACCGCGCAGTCGAGGACCCCGCCGACGTCGAAGTCGACGGCCCGCACGCCCTTGCGGGCATCGGTCACGGACCGGCCGTCGTCGGGGAGGCGCGCCGGTGCCGGATGGTCGGTGGGGAGGGTCGCGGTAGCGTGAAAGTTGACGATCTCGATGGGGTCGTCCAGCCGGAATGTGTACAGCTGCTCGTGCGCCCGGTGGAAGGCTGCCTCGATCTCGGCGATGGTGGTGGCGTTGGTCACCGGCGCCACCACCGTGTGCTCCTGGCCGACGTAGCGCATCTCCAGGTGGCGTTCGAAGCGCGGCGTCCCGCGCCGCCCGGTCGCACCTTCATCGAGCTCACGGGCGGCCTCTTGCTCGAGGTCGGAAAACACGCCCTCGATCTCGCTGCCCGCGTCCGCGGTGCGGCACACCCGGGTGCGCACCAGGTCCACGCGGGGGTCGGTGACCAACATCCCCCACGCCGAGAAGTAGCCGGGGAACGGTGGTATCACGACCTTCTTCACTCGCAGCTCGGCGCCTAAGGCGGCGGCGTGCATCGCGCCGCCCCCGCCACAGGCCACGAGCACGAAGTCGCGCGGGTCGTAGCCCCGCCGGACCGAGACGAGGCGAAGGGCGCTGATCATCTTGGCGTTGGCCAGCCGCACGACCCCGCTGGCTGCTTCCCGAGCGGTGAGACCGAGTCGTCGGCCGAGGCGGTCGAAGGCCTCGACAGCTAGCCCCGGCTCGACCCGCAGTTGCCCGCCGAGGAAGTAGTCGGGGTTCAAGACCCCCGCCACCAGCTCGGCGTCGGTCACCGTCGGCTCGTGTCCGCCCCGTCCGTAGCAGACGGGTCCGGGCTCGGCGCCCGCGCTCTGCGGCCCCACGTGGAGGGCGCCCGCGTCGTCGACCCAGGCGATCGACCCGCCCCCGGCGCCAATTTCGACGACGTCGGTCACTGGCACGCTGATCGGGTAGCCGGCATCGTGCTCGGACCGCTCGATCCAGTACTCGACGGTGGTCTTCGGGCTGCCCCCCTCGATGAGGGAACACTTGGCCGTGGTGCCACCGACGTCGAAGTGGATCACGTCGAGTTCGCCGATGAGCCGGCCGATGAATGCAGCGCCAATGATGCCGCCGGCGGGCCCCGACTCAACGAGGTTGATCGGCAGGCGACGGGCCCTCGGGAACGTGGCTGTCCCCCCGCTCGACTGCATGACGTAGCCCGTGGCCCGCAGGCCGCGCCGCGCCGTCCGCTGGGCAAGGTCGTCGAGGTAACGCTGCACGACGGGCTGGACGTAGGCGTTGAGAGCGGCTGTGTTCGATCGCTCGTACTCGCGCCACTGCCGGGTAACGTCCGACGAGCAGCAGATACTGATGTCCGGCAGCAGGTCGGCCAGCCGCTCGGCGGCACGGCGCTCGTGCGTCGGGTTCACGTAGCTGTGCAGGAAGCAGATGGCGACGGCCTCGACCTCGGCGTGGCGGCACGCCTCGGCGATCTCCTCAAGCTCGCCTTCGCTCATCGGCACCAGCACCTTGCCGTCGACGTCGACCCGCTCCGTGGCCTCGAAACGGAGCCGCCGTGGTACGAAGGGCGTCGGCTTGCGGTAGCGGAGGTTGTACATGTCGCGCCGGTTGCCACGGGCGATCTCGATCACGTCGCGGAAACCGCGGGTGGTCACCAGAGCGACGCGCGCCCCCTTCCGCTCGGTGATGGCGTTGATGACTACAGTGGTGCCGTGCACGAAGAATGAGGCGTCGGCGAGGTCGACGCCGCCGGCCACGATGGCGTCGAGGACGCCTTCAGCGAACGCTGGCGGGGTGGATGGCACCTTGGCCGCTCGCACCGCCTGCGCGGTCTCGTCGAAGACCACGAGGTCAGTGAACGTCCCGCCGACGTCCGTGGCTACCCGCAACGCCACGTCTATCTCCTCGCCGCCCGCATCGCCGACGTCGCCCTCGGGTCGAGGGTGTGCGTCACGGGGTCGACCACGACCCCGTACTCGGTCTCCGCCTGATCGACGGTGATGTAGCCGTCGATGACGTCACCGGCGACCAGGTCGGGCTCACGGTCGAAGGGGTAACCATACCCCCCACCCGTGCCGGTCACGATCCGCACGAGCTGACCGGGCTGGAGATCTCGCCGCCGGACCCGGCCGGCACGTGTCGGAGCGGCACCGTCCTCGCAGAACTCGAAGTAGTTGGCGGTCCCGTCGCCGCCGCCCCTCAGGCCCCACGGCCGACGCCGGGCACCCGTCATGCTCCCGTAGGCAACGGCGCCGTTGTCGTCGAGCACGCGGTATTCTCGCACCAGACCGAAGCCGCCGCGCCGTCGACCGGCACCGCCACCGGCCGCGCAGTTTAGTTCGTAGCGCTCCACCCTGAGCGGAAAGCGGGCCTCGACCACCTCCACCGGAAAGTTGTAGGTGTCGCCGTCGGTCGTGGCGATCAGCGCGCTCTCGCCGTCCGCGTCGGTGCTCGCTCCCCAGCCTCCGTTGTTGGGTTCGGCCAGTACGAACGCGTCGGCGCCGCGGCCGATGATGTAGCTCACGCACAGGCTCATATAGCTCCCGGCAGAGAGGCGGTCAGGCAGGACCGGCGCGAGGGCCTTCCACATGAGCTCGGTGGCGCACGCGCTGGCCTCGTAGTACCACCCGGTCGGGGCGGGGAGGGCGGCGCTGAACACAGTGCCGTCGGGACACACGATCGACAGGGCCCGGAAGCAGCCGTCGTTGCTGCGGGTCTGCGGCGTGGTAATCGCTCGGAACACGGTGCGGCACGCCGACTCGAGCGCGCTCCGAGGGCAGTTGATCGGAGCTGCGCGCTGGAGTGCGGACCCGGTGAAGTCGGCCACGATCCGGTCGCCGTCCACCACGACCCGGACCATGATCGCGATGTCCTCGTCGGTCACCCCGTCGCCGTCGATCGTGTCCGCGGCGACGTAGACACCGTCGGGGATCTGCCGGATCCGCTCACGGGCAAGTTGGTCGGCGTGGTCGAGGAGCGCCGATGCCACCGCGGCCAGCGTCTTGACGCCGTACCGCTCGCACACCTCCTGGAGGCCGCGCTCGCCGATACGCACGGCCGCCGTCCCCGCCCGCAGGTCCCCGATGGCGAGCCGAGGCGTGCGTACGTTGGCCTCGATGATATCGAGCACGGTCGCCTCGAAGCCGTCGCGCCGGGCCACCCGCACGCAAGGGAGGCGAATGCCCTCCTGGAATATCTCGGTGGCGTCGACGGGGATGCTGCCGGGCACGCTCCCGCCGGTGTCTATCCAGTGGGTGATGCTCACGGCGAAGGCGACTATGTCGTGATCCACGAACACCGGCGCCACGAGGCAGACGTCGCAGACGTGGGTGCCGCCGCCGTACGGGTCGTTCGTCAGGAACACGTCGCCCGGCTTCATCGTGCCAGGCGGGAACTTCTGCATCACGCGACGCACCTGCGGGCCGAAAGTGCCGGTGAAAAGCGTGAGGCCGTTCGTCTGCGCCAGGACGCGTCCGTCGGTGTCCGTAAGGCCGCACGCAAAGTCTAGGACCTCGTAGACAATTGGGCTCATGCTCGTCCGGGCGAGCACGATGCCCATTTCGTCGGCGATCGCCGCAAGCTTGTCCTTCACGATTTCTTGTGTGAACGGGTCGAGTTGCGTCATCGTTGACAACTGGTCCTCCACGCGCTCAGACATAGTCGGGCCGGCGCGACTTGATCGGGCTGTCGAGCAGGGCCCCGACTGCCCGGACTCGGATGCGCACCGCGGGGTCAACGAGGTAGGAGAACGGGACTTCGTCGACCTCGACGATCTCGACGCGCCGCGGGTCCGCCCCCGCTCGGACGGCGCGGGCGAACGCCTCATCGCAGGCATCGTCGATGGCCACGCTCTTGCGATCGGGTCGGTTGGGGCAGATGCGTTCGGCCGATCCGCTGACCGGCGCGATGGCGGCCCCGATGGCGTTGGCCACGTCCCGGTTGACCGGGCGGATCACCTCACTGACGCCGATGACGTGGTCGGGGACGAGGGCCCCCGCGCCGCCCACGACGACGAGCGGCCAAGGTTCGGACGTGAGCCGCATGCGGTCGACGCCGTCGGCGATGACGGCCTCGGCCTCGGCTAGGGCGCTGGCCAGGCTCTCACGCCGGCTCAATGGCACCCGGTGGGTGCCCAGGTCCATTCGGCCCGCGTCCACGGCGGCGTCGGTGAGCGTCGCCGTCGAGCCGCCGAACACGAGCGCCTCTGTGGCGAGCCGGTTCCCGACGCTCTCACCAAGCCGGGCATGACGGCCGGCGACATTGATCCGGGTGCCGCCACCGAGCCGGACACTCAGAATGTCTGGCATCCGGAAGTTGGTCTCGACAGCGCCGATTGCCACCGGAGACGAGGATTCGTGGGGGAAGCCGCGGACCAGGACGCCGATGTCCGCCGACGAGCCGCCGACGTCGACCACGACCGCATCGTCCACACCGCTCAGGAATGCCGCGCCCCGCATGCTGTTGGCGGGACCGCTGGCGATGGTGAGGACAGGGAACCGAAGGGCAAACTCGAGGGCCATCAACGTGCCGTCGTTCTGGGTGAAGAACAGGTCGGCCACGACGTTGCGGCCCGCGAGGGCGACGTCGAGCGCGCCGGCCACCGAACCGGCCACGCTGATCAGCGCGGCGTTGAGGACGGTAGCGTTCTCCCGCTCGATCAGCCCGATCGTGCCGATCTCGTGGCTGAGGCAGATCTCGACGTCGCCGAGCTCACGTTGGACGATCTCCGCCGCGCGCAGCTCGTGTTCGGGCGATATCGAGGAGAAGACCCCGGTGATGGCCACCGCGTTGGCCGTCCCAGCGGTGCCGGCAGCGAAGCGGGCGATGGCGTCCCGATCGAGTGGGCTGAGTTCCTCACCGTCGTAGCCACACCCGCCGGCGACGATGATCTCGCCTGCCGACACTGCGGCGCGGAGATCCTCGGGCCACGTCGACAGGGGCGGCACGGCCGCCGTAAATGGGCCGCCCAGTCTGATCACCGCCACCTTGCGCAGCGCCCGGCGCTCGATGATGGCGTTGGTCGCCTGCGTGGTGCCGACCATCACCCGCCGCAGCCGCGTTGGATCGACGCGGGACACGCGCAGGACGGCGTCGACGGCGTCCTCGATACCGCGCCGGATGTCGTGTGGCGTCGGCACCTTGGCGCTGGCCAGCAGCGCGCAGCCCTGGTCCATGATCACGGCGTCGGTGTTGGTGCCGCCGACGTCGACCCCGAGATGGAGATCAGGCGACACGGGCCACACTCCGGTTGATCGGTGAGTACGGCACCCGGAGCCCGAACGCCTCCGGCCCCGCCACCTCCAAACCTTCCGTCGTGGTCCACACCTCGGGGCCCGGATGGGCGACGACCGCGACTCGCTGCCCGCCTCGAAGTCCCTCGGTCGGCAGCGGATCGCCACTGTCGGACCCGATGACCGAGATGATGTCGGGGACGACGGCGAGGACCTCGCCGTCCTCCATCGCCATGAGCACCTCGTTCTGGAACTCCAGGCGCACGAGGCGGCCGGCATCCTCGCCCACCCCCTCGACCGTCGCCGAGCCTTCCGCGAAGCCGGGTCCGGTCTGGCGCTGCAGCTCGACGAGCTTGCCCTTGATGATCAACGCGCCGTTGACGGCGTCGACGATGGCGTCGACGCGCTCCATCGCCCGGAACCGCAGCGACCGGCCGACGAGCAGGGCGCGCTTGACCGAGCCGTGGATGACGGCATGCCGCGCACGTTGCGCCGTCATCGAATACAGGGCGGCGGCACAGGTGCCGCCGAATAGGGTCATCGCCCGGCGGGCGAGTCGCTCGGCGCGCCGGTTGTCGGTCGACCACAGCACGACCTCGTCTCCGTGGCCTTCAGTGAGCACCATGGGACAGGCCGAGACGCCGGCGAGGTGCATCGCCTGCTGCTGGATCTCGGGGAAGGCCCGTCCCATGCCATCGGCGTCCAGGAGGGGCAACCCGAGCAGCGTCGCCCAGGTCACTGGCAGCAGACCGTTGGCGCCGGCGATCTCATAGCACATCACGGCGACGACGGGTGCGCCGGCGAGCTCCTCCAGCCGGGCACGCAGCACGAGGGCCTCCTCGCCGCTCCAGATCCGTTCTGTCGCCACCATCGGTGCGCCGATGAGGCCGCACGGCATGACCAAGCCCTCGGCAGGGAGGTCGTCGATGCCGACGACGGGGACCGGGCCGCGTCGTCCCACGGCCTGAATCGCCATCGTCAGGGGCATCCGGGTGTCCCCGCCGCCTCCTGAGCTGGCGACAGCGCATCCCAGTGCGAATGCCGAGAGGTTGGACGCGTTGAGTTCCATTTCCCCAAAACATATGCGGGGATTTGGACGGTGTCTTTGTCGGTTTTGACGAAAAGAGGCCAAATTTCATGCGCACCGCCCTCTGAGACGCGCGATGCTAGCGGTGTGACGTCACTCTGCACGGTCCTCGACAGCCCTGCCGTTGCGGAGTTGGTCGAGGTGTTGGTACGAGCCCACGACCGCGACGCCTCGTCGGTCGTGCTCATCGAGGACCTCAAAGCCCTAGCCGACGCGCCGCCCGGCAGCGTCGCCGTGCTCACGACGCCGGCCGCCACCCACGCCGCCGGCTACCGGCTGGACATCGCCTTGCGGCTCGCGCAGAGCAGTGGCGTCGCCGCGCTTGTCCTTCCTGTCATCAGGGGGCGTCACCCCCCGCCGACGTCCGGTTCGCTCGCGTTGCGCGCGGACATCTGGCTGCTGCGAGCCGACCCGGCGACGCCGCTCGCCGCGGTGGTCGTGGCCATCCACCGCGGGATCGAAGGGCGCTCGGCCGAAGCCCTCGAGCGGCTCGAGCGGCTCGTCGCCGCCCTCAGCGGAAGGGACGACCTCGAGCAGGTCGACCACTTGCTCGAGCGCGCGTCGGTGGCGTTCGGGTGCCGATTCGAGGTCGGGCCCGTGCCGCCGGGCTCCGTCAGCGCGCCGATCGACCCACCCGTCGAGCCGCAGCGAGAGACGGTCGCCGTCGGGGTACCACCGGACGCAGGCCGCAGCGATCGCGTCGCCGCCGAGGTGGCCGTGGCTCTCGTGGCCTCCGCCCTGGCCTGCTCGATGGAGAGCAGCCGGCGGGCGGCCAACGTGCCGGTGCTGTCCGCCGCCGAGGTCCTCACTGAGTTCCTGGCCAACCCGAAGGGCGAAACCGCCTCGTTGCTCAGGCGGGCACGCACCCTCGGCATCCCCGTGGACGGCTGGCACGTCGCCCTGCGGGTCGAGATCGAGACCCGGGCCGAGCCGACCGAGGCTTCCGCCGAACTTGATGCCTTCGAGACCCGTCAAGCCGTCGTCAGGGCGGCCCTCGACTACGTGAAGTCTCGAGGTGGCAGCTGGCACCTCGGGCGTAGCGGCCAGGCGTTCGTGCTGTTGAAGATGCACAAGAACGACGTAGGCCAGCAGGCCGTCGGCGACATAGTCGCCGTCGCCGCCGGCCTGCTAGCGACATTGCGGTCGCGCTTCCCCGACGTCGGAATCCGGTGCGGCATCGGCGGCATCCACGCCGGACCCGCCGGGCTGGCGTCCACGGCGATGGAGGCGCGCGCTGCCGTCGTCGCCGCCCGCGCCGCCGGTGGCGTCGACAAGGTCAGCACGTACGACGCCGCCGGCCTGCGGCGCACACTCGTGGAGTGGTACGCTACAGACACCGCACGCGACGCCGTCAGCACCGTCCTCCAACCGCTCGACTCCCTCGGACCGACCAAGCGCGACGCGATGATCTTGACGCTCAAGACCTACCTGGACTGGCAGGGCTCGCTCACCAAAACGGCGACGACGCTGTACCTGCACCGCAACGCCGTCTCCTACCGCATCAAGCGGATCTTCGAGCTGCTCGAGGTCGACCCCGACAACCCAGACGATCGACTGCTGCTGCAACTCGCCTGCCGCGCCCGTGCGATGTACTAACACCCGCGTCGACGTACTGGTAT